>NZ_JAHLPS010000023.1 GCF_018918055.1 Caproiciproducens sp. MSJ-32 | reverse complement strand
TGTTTTTTAAGAATGGACAAAAGGCTTATTTGTCGACCATTTTAGATGCCGCTACAAACGAAGTTTTAGCTTATAACCTTTCTAATAGTTTAAAAATAGATATAGTAATTGATACTATTAAAGGATGAAACATATATCAATGAGTGTAAAACATTTCAGGAATTAATTACTGAAATAGATGATTATATTGATTATTATAATAACTATAGATCTCAGTGGATTTTAAAAAAGATGACTCCTGTCCGATACAGAAGTCATCTTCTTGAAGCTGTTTCATAGTCTTTTTTTAAACTGTCCTTGACAAGGGGTACATTTTAATTAATTGTTGGACTTTTTTATTAATTTTCTTTTTTTGCTATTCCTATTCCAAGTTCATCTAACTGCTTTTTATCAACTATATTTGGTGCTTCACTTAAATAGTCAAAGGCATTTTGATTTTTTGGGAAGGCAATAACATCTTTAATATTTTCTGTTCCAGCTAAGAACATAATCATTCTATCTAATCCAAAAGCTAAACCTCCATGTGGTGGTGGTCCAAATTTAAAAGCATCTATTAAGAATCCAAATCTTTCTTGAGCAGATTCCTCAGTAAATCCTAAAGCTTTAAACATTCTCTTTTGAAGGGCTGAATCATGAATTCTTATTGATCCACCTCCTAATTCTTCTCCATTTAATACTAAGTCATAAGCCTTAGCTCTAACTGCTCCAGGATTTGTTTCTAATAAGTCTATATCTTCATCCATTGGTGATGTAAATGGATGGTGAGCCGCAAAATATCTTCCTTCCTCTTCATCATATTCAAGTAATGGGAATTCTGTAATCCAAACAAAATTAAACTCGTTCTTGTCTTTTATTAATTCAAATTCCTTTGCTAAGTGTAATCTTAAAGCACCTAAACTTTGTAATACCACAGAATTTTTATCCGCTACTATAAAAATAGCATCTCCAGTTTCTGCTTTTGTTGAATTTATTATTGAATTAGTAACTTCTTCTGTTAAGAATTTAGATATTGATGATTTAACTCCATCTTCCTTTATTTGAATCCATGCTAATCCCTTAGCTTTATAAGTTTTCACAAATTCTGCTAATTTATCAATTTGCTTCCTTCCAAGGTTAGCACCACCTTTTAAACATAAAGCTCTAACAGAACCGCCATTTTCTATTGCAGATTTAAATACTACAAAATCCATATCCTTGACATCTTCAGTGATATTTATTATTTCCATTCCAAATCTTAAATCAGGCTTATCTGAGCCGTATTTTTCCATTGCATCTTTATACTTCATTCTCTTAATAGGAAGCTTAATGTCAGCTCCTGCAACTTCTTTAAATACGTGAGCTATTAATCCTTCATTTAAGGCCATTACATCATCTTGATCAACAAAACTCATCTCAAGGTCAACTTGAGTAAATTCTGGTTGTCTATTAGCCCTTAAATCTTCATCTCTAAAGCATTTTACTATTTGATAGTATTTATCAAAGCCTGATACCATCAATAATTGCTTAAATATTTGAGGAGATTGAGGAAGAGCATAGAACATTCCTGGATAATTTCTTGATGGCACAAGATAATCCCTTGCTCCTTCTGGAGTACTCTTTGTTAACATTGGAGTTTCTATATCTAAAAATCCATTTCTATCTAAGTAATCACGTATAGCCTTTGTTGTTTTGCTTCTTATCATAAATATTTTTTGCATATCTGGTCTTCTAAGGTCCAAATATCTATATTTAAGTCTAATTCTTTCATCTGCATCTAAGCCTTCTTTTATATATATTGGTGGTGTTTCTGATTCTGATAGCACCTTTAAGCTTTCGCATTTTAATTCAACAAAACCAGTTGGTAGATTTTCATTTGGTGCTTCTCTTAATACAACTTCTCCTGTAACAGCAATACAATATTCTGGTTTTACTCCTTTAGCCTTTTCAAAAGCTTCTGCATTTATTTCTTCACCAAAAACTATTTGCATTATTCCTGTTCTATCTCTTAGATCGATAAATTGCAATCCACCTAATTTTCTATTTCTTTGAACCCATCCCATTAAAGTAATTTTTTGAGACACATGTGTTTCTCTAACTTCTCCACACATCATAGTTCTTTTTAAACCATTTAAAGCCTCACCCATATTGTCTTCCTCCTTAATTATTTAGAACATTTTTAATAGTTTCTATATTATCTAAACTTGCTTCAAACTGTTCTCCATCACTCATTCTCTTAATTTTTAGAAGCTTATTTTCAAGTTCATCATCACCTAAGATTGTAGTATATAAAGCACCTATTTTATTTGCATACTTCATTTCCGCCTTAATACTTCTACCCATGTGATTTATTTCAGTTTTTATTCCAATTTCTCTCAGTTTCTTAGCTAAAACAAAGGCTTCCATTTTAGCCTTATCACCTCTAGAACCTATATAAAGATCTATATAAGCTTCATGAGGTATCTCTATTCCTTCTTGTTCTAGAGTCATTATTAATCTTTCTAATCCTAATCCAAAACCTACAGCTGGCATTTCAGGACCGCCTATTTCCTCAATAAGCTTATCATATCTTCCACCACCACAAACAGTAAAATCTTCATTTAATATCTCAAATATTGTTTTAGTATAATAATCTAATCCCCTTACAATACCCGGATCTACCTTATATTCAATATTTAAAGCATCTAAATATTTTTTTACTTCTGTAAAGTGATCATTACATTCTTCACATATATAATCTAAAATTATTGGTGCATTTTTAGTTATATCATTACATTTTTTTTCTTTACAATCAAGTATCCTCATTGGATTCTTTTCAAATCTTGTTTTACAAACATCACATAAGTCATCATAATTTTCTTTTAAATAACTTTTTAATGCTTCATTATACTTTGGTCTACATTTTGGACAGCCTAAATTATTAATATTTAAACTCAAACTTTTAAGGCCTAATCTCTTTAAAGCTTCCATTGCTAAAGAAATTACTTCAGCATCCATAGATGGTTCTTTTGAACCAAACATTTCTACTCCATATTGATGAAATTGTCTAAGTCTTCCCTTTTGTACATTTTCATATCTAAAACATGGAATAATGTAATATAGTTTTGTTGGTTGTGCTTCATTAAAAAGTCTATTTTCTATGAAAGCTCTTACAGAAGGTGCAGTTCCTTCAGGCTTTAAAGTAATACTTCTATCACCTTTGTCTTTAAAAGTATACATTTCCTTTTGAACTATATCAGTTGTTTCTCCAACTCCTCTTAAAAATAACTCTGTATGCTCAAAAATCGGCGTTCTAATTTCTCTTACTCCAAAAGCTTTTGAAACTTCTCTCAATATTCCTTCTACATATTGCCATTTATAAGCGTCTTGTGGAAGCATATCTTTTGTCCCTTTTGGTGCTTGGATCTCCATTAATATCTCCTCCTATTTTAAATAAAGTGTATCTAACAACTTTTTCTTTTCTTCAACCATTTCACTTATTCTATTTATATATTCTTTAATATCCTTTACGTTTCCAAATCTTTCAATTCTATTATTATCGAAGAAAACTACTTTGGAAACAGCATCGGCTCCCAAGGCAATAATCGTTTGCTTATCTTCAATCATTTCTATATTATATAAATTTTCTTTACCCCTTTTACTGTAGCCGATATTCTCCATGTTTCCTACCATATTTTTTTGCCTATACATATAATAAGGTTCTAATCCTAATTCTTTAGCAAGATTTCTGCTTGCTTCATACATTTCTGAGAGTTCACTTTGTTTTTTTAGTTGAATACCTTTTTTTAATATAAAGTTTTCATGCAATATTGAAGCTCTTTTTAAAGATAAACCATGAACTGTTAAGCTATCTGGTTTTAATTTTAATATTTCCTCCACAGTATGTTTAACCTCATTTATGCCTTCACCAGGCAAACCAATAATTATATCCATATTAATATCATCAAAGCCAAGCTTCCTTGCAAGCTTGAATACTTCAATAACTTCCTTTGATGTATGTCCTCTTCCTATCATCTTTAAGGTTTTATCATTCATTGTTTGAGGATTAATGCTTATTCTTGTTGTATTATATTTTTTCATTGTTTCTAATTTTTCAATAGTTATACTATCAGGTCTACCACATTCAACAGTAAATTCCTTGACATTTCTGTTCAATATAAAGCTATTATATATTTTTTCCATTATAAATTCAAAATCCTTATTATTTACTGAAGTCGGTGTTCCTCCTCCAAAATAAACACTTTCAATGTTTAAATTTCTTTCATTAATATACTGCTCCATTTCAGAGATTTCATAAGATAAAGCATTTAAATAAGGATTTATATTTTTCTTATTGCTGCCTATTGGATTAGCTGTAAAAGAACAATAAAAGCACCTTGTTGGACAAAAAGCCATTCCTATATAAACCCCTATATTTTTTTCATCCTTATTTACAAAATTTTTTTCTTTTTTAGCAATTTCTATACATAGTTTTGCTTTTTCTTCAGAAGCTAAATATTTTTCTTGAAAAATTTCAACTATTTTTTCTTCACTAAATCCTTCCTCTAAATGTTTTAGAGCTATTTTTGAAGGTCTTATTCCTACTAAAGTTCCCCATGGGTAATAATCTCCAGTTATGTCTTTTAATGAAGAGAAAACTAGTTTTTTAATATCATCTTTAATATGCTCACTTGTATTAATTTCTTTAAAATAATCCTTATATTTAAAATTTGCTTTCCCTTCAAAAATGTTTAATATATATTCCCCTTCCTCTTGAAATTTTATTTCATCCAAAGGATAATATATATTAAACATTTGAAAAACATCATATCTATATTTTAAATCATTTAATTTAATAACTATTTTCATTTGTTCTCCTTTTAAACTAGAAAAGGATTTTTACTCCTTTCCTTTGAAATCGTTGTTTTATCCCCATGACCAGGATATACCTCAATGTTGTCATCTAAGATCATTAGTTTATTTTTTATATTGCTTATAAGATCATGAAAGTTTCCACCTGACAAATCTGTTCTTCCTATTGAGCCTTTAAATAAAGTATCACCACTAAATAATTTATCTTCTACTAAGTAACAAGTTCCACCTACAGTATGGCCTGGAGTAAAGATAGGCTTAAAATTTAAGCTTCCAACAGTAACATTTTCACCTTCTGTTACATATTTATACTTACTCTCTAATTTAGTAAAAAGGCCTGAAGTATCCATATTCATATATTCAGCCTCTGCTTCATTTAAATATACTTCCGCATCAAATTTTACTTTTAATTCATCAACAGCTCCATTATGATCAAAATGACAATGAGTTAAAAATATTGCTTCTAAGTCTGCCCCATAAGCTTCTATTTTTTTTGAAATATACTCAGCTCCTGCACCTGGATCTATAAGTACTGCCTTATTTGTATTTTCATCTATTATTAAATAACAATTTTCCTCCATTCTACCAACTATTAAAGTTTCAACTTTCATGTTAAACCTCCTTAAAAATTACGCTTACTATCAATCATCAATGTAACAGGTCCATCATTTTGAATATCTACTTTCATATTAGCTCCAAATTCTCCTGTTTCTACTTTTATTGAAGCTTCCTTCAACATAGCAACAAAATTATCATATAAAGCCTTTGCTTTTTCTCCAGCTTCTGCCTCCATAAAATTAGGTCTTCTTCCCTTTCTACAGTCACCGTATAAAGTAAATTGTGAAATAACTAAAATTTCACCCTTAACATCTAATAAGGATAAATTCATTTTACCATCTTTATCTTCAAAAATTCTAAGATTTAATATTTTATCCTTCATATATTTAAGATCGTCAACTGTATCTTCTTTTGATATTCCTATTAATACATTAAGACCCTTATTAATTGATCCTACAACTTTATTATCTATTATTACCTTTGAAGATGTAACTCTTTGTACAACTGCTCTCATAATCTCACCTAACTATTCATTCTATAGACATCCATTACGCCTTTTACTCTTCTTATTTTTCTCATTATTTCCTTTAGCTGCTCAACAGAATAAATTCTAATTTTAATATTTACTTTAGCAATATTACCTTTTGCTGTTTGAGCATTTATCGAGCTTATGGCTAATTTACTTTCAGAAATTATATTAATGATATCTGCTAAAATTCCTTCTCTATCATCAGATTCAACTTGAATTTCTGCAATATAATCAGCTCCCTTGGCTTTTCCCCAAGAAACCTGTATCACCTTATTCTTATCATGCTCAATTAATGATTTTAAATTACTGCAATCTGTCCTATGAACCGAAACTCCTCTTCCTTTTGTAATATATCCCTTTATATCATCATCTGGTACAGGATTGCAGCATTTAGCGAACCTTACCATTAAGTTGCTTTCGCCTTTAACTGTAATTCCATAATCCTTTGCAATCTTATTCTTATTTGAAGATTTATCAGATTTAGCTATTTGCTCTTCAATCGATCTATTAATAGTTTCAGCACTTTGTTTTTCAATTATATTTTCTTCTTTTAATTTTGATATAAAAGAAGATGCTGATAATTGTCCAACTCCAATAGCTGCATATAAATCTTCCATACTGTTAATATTATATCTTTTAGTTAGTTTCTCATAACTTTCCCCTTTTGCAATATCTGAATAATTAACTCCCTGTTTCTTTAATTCCCTTTCAAACTGTTCCTTACCCTTTATTATATTTTCATCTTTTTTAATCTTTTTAAACCATTGCCTAATTTTACTTTTTGCTTGATTGCTTTTTACTATATTAAGCCAATCCATATTTGGCCCTTTTGCATTTTTAGATGTTAAAATTTCAACAATTTCACCAGTTTTTAATTTATAATCAAGGGGAACTATTTTCCCATTTACCTTTGCACCAACACATCTATTTCCCACATCAGTATGAATTCTATAGGCAAAATCTATCGGTGTTGCTCCACTAGGAAGATTTATTACTACACCTTTTGGTGTAAAAACAAATACTTCATCAGCAAACAAATCTATTTTGAAACCTTCTATAAATTCTTCTGCATCGGCAGTTTCCTTTTGCCATTCAAGCATATCTCTAAGCCATGCAAGTTTGCTTTCAAAACTTTGCTCTCTATCTTCCTTTCCACTATCTCCTTCTTTATACTTCCAATGAGCTGCTATACCGTATTCAGCTGTTTTATGCATTTCAAAAGTTCTTATTTGAATTTCAAAAGGCTTACCTTGAGGTCCAATAACTGTTGTATGCAAAGATTGATACATATTAGGCTTAGGCATTGCTATATAATCTTTAAATCTGCCTGGAATAGGTTTATAAATTGTATGTACAATTCCAAGGACACCATAACAATCTTTAACTGTATTTACTAATATTCTTATTGCCGTTAAATCAAATATTTCTTCAATAGTTTTATTTTTATTAACCATTTTTTTGTAAATACTATAAAAATGTTTTGGCCTGCCTTCGATATCTGAATCAATTTCTGCTTCTTCGAGCTTTTTATGTAAATCTTCTATAATACTGGCTATATAAACTTCTCTTTCTGCCCTTTTTTGTGCTATCTGCTTTACTAGATCGTAATAAACCTCTTCATGAAGATATCTAAAAGACAGATCTTCTAATTCCCACTTAATTTTTGATATACCAAGTCTATGCGCTAAAGGGGCGTATATATCTAAAGTTTCTTTTGCTTTTTGCTTCTGCTTTTCCTTTGGCATATATTTTAAAGTTCTTAGGTTATGTAATCTATCTGCCAGCTTAATTATTATTACTCTTATATCCTTTGCCATTGCAAGAAGCATTTTTCTGACATTATCAGCTTGCTGTTCTTCTTTAGATTTATATTCTATTTTCCCCAGCTTAGTTACTCCTTGAACCAAATTTGCAATTTCTTCATTAAATAAATTTTTTAAATCATCATAGGTATATTCCGTATCTTCGATAACATCGTGAAGGAGCCCTGCTGCTATAGTACTTGTATCCATACCCATCTCTGCTAAAATTATTGCAACATCTATAGGATGAGTAATATAAGGCTCTCCTGATTCTCTTTTTTGACTCTTATGAGCATCATTTGCAATTTCAAAAGCCTTTTTAATTATATCTTTATCTATATTATGAGAATTTTCGTATATCTTTTCTAACAGCCCTTCGTACATGGGAAAATCTCCTTTATTGATTTAGTCTAAAATAATTGGCTGGTTAAACAACCAGCCATTTTCTTCTATTATATAATATATTTTTTAATATTTCAATAATATTAAAATTCATAATCTACTAAAGACATTATATCATATTTAGCTAACTTTTCTCTTCCCTTTAGTCCTGTTAGCTCAATAGCAAAATCTATAGATACTACTTCTCCACCAGCTAATTCTACTAGTTTTGCAACAGCTCCAATAGTTCCTCCTGTTGCTAATAAATCATCTACAATTGCAACTCTTTGTCCTTTTTTAATAGCATCCTTGTGTATTTCTAAGGTATCAGTTCCATATTCTAAATCATATGTTATTGAAACAGTTTCACCAGGTAATTTACCTGCTTTTCTTACTGGAACAAATCCAACTCCCAATGCATAAGCAACAGGTACACCATAAATAAATCCTCTGGCTTCCGGTCCTACTATTAAATCTATATTTTTGTCTTTTAAATATTCAACGATTTTGTCTATAGAATATCTTAGTGCTTCTCCATCACCTATTACTGTTGTTATGTCTTTAAAACTAATTCCTTCTTTAGGGAAATTTTCAATTATTCTTATTTTCTCTTTTAGATTCATAATAATCCTCCATTACTAAAAATTATAAACTATATGATTATTTTATACATGAGTTTTATACAATATAATTTTACTATTGTAATCAAAATAATCATATAGTTTTCTTTGATTTATTTAAATATTTAGTTATTTGGTCTGCCCTATCCTTTTCCTTTGTAGTAAGTAACTCAATTATTATTCTTGCATTATCATTAATTTTTACTGCATTTATAGTTGGAGTAATCACATCAATTATATGTAGCATAAAATCCAAATTCATATTTTTTATATTATAATAATCCATTATTGCTCTTAAACCATGATTATTGGTATTAAATAAAAACTTTTGACCTTCCTTAATAAAAATCTCACTTTCTCCTCTTATGGGAACTTGAGCCCAATGCTCGCCAATAACAATCAAATCCAAGTATTTATTAATACATTTAATATTATAATAGATTGCTATAGCTTGCATTAATTTAAAGGTCAATCCACTAATAGAAAGACTTTTATATCTATATTGACAACTTTTCTGATTTGGATTTATATATATGTACTTTTTTTCAACATTAACTTCTTTATTTTCCAAAACTACCAAACTTATACCTAAATTTTTACAAAGCTCTTCTTCTTCCTCTGATTTTAGATCAATTCCTAGTGCAATTAAAACTTCTCCTCCAAGAAAATTAACTTCATTATTAATATCTTCTAAAGTTATTCCATTAGCAAAATTCTCATCATGGATTACATATTCTACATCAGCATTTAAATACTTTAAAACTAGAATTAAAGAGGATAAAGCACATAATCCATCTACATTAGGAATTCCATAGACAATTATTTTCTTTCGATTATTTATGGCCTCTACCATCTGCTCAAGAGCTTTATTCATATTTTTAAGTATAAAGGGATTATATCCATTAATATAATTTGGACTATAAATACTCTCCCAAAACTTACGCATTATAAACTCCTCCAAAAAATCTAGAAAACACATATATTATAATGGAAAATGTGCAATATTACAATGATTTATAAGTAAAAAGTAATAAACCTCCATTATATTTGGAGGCATTACTTATTTTTATTTATTTTATTATCAAAATACTAAACCTTATTAACATTTTTCTTTATTCTAAATTGTTTATTGCTCTTTAGAATGCTGTTAACTGATGATTTTAAGAATAACTTTGTTATAACTATAGAAGAAATTATATTTACTATTGAAGCCATCAAAATTATCACTGCTGGACTTTTAATTGATAAAGGCAACAAATAATATAATATAACTGCTATAATAAAAATTATTATATTTATTTTAAATACAATCGAATTCCCCTTTTCAGTACCATCAGCCACTGCACTTTTAAGATTTTTGGATAAAGGTATTTCTCTGCTTACTTTTTCTAATATTATAATATTGGATAAAAGTGCAATAAGTATGGAGAATATCAATGCAAGTAAACTATTTACAGTAAAAGCTAAATCAATTTCTGTATAAGCAATCAATGTTAGCGTAATACTTAATAGTACAGATAAACTTCCAAAAAGCCCTGGAATTTTATAATAAGCTATTGTCAATATAAAGATGACTATAATTCCTATTATTATTCCTTTAACAATATTTGAATAAGCATTTTCTCCTAAACTAGGTCCTACTGTTTCAGTATCTTCAGCAGTTATATTTCCTATAATAGCTCCAGAGTTTATAAGGTCTACAAATTCCTCTGCCTCTGACAAATCATATACTCCTGTAATTTCTAACTTTCCGTCAGTTATTGCTTCATCAATAGTTTCAGTAGAAATTAAATCATCATCTAAATATATCTTTATTGATTTATCTATATTATTTTCTGTAAAATCTGAAAAAGTTAATTTAGTTTCTTCTGTGAATATTAAATTTATTTTTATTGAATATCCCTCTACGATATAATCTGCTTCTTTAATATCGTCTTGTGTAAAAATAACCTTATCTTCTTCATCTTTAATTTCAACTTTTCCATTGTGAGTTAATCTATCTATTACAGAATCTATGTTAACATTATTTCTTATATTAACTCTAATCCCCTTTTCATCTTCAATAGCAGTATAACTATTATCAATATCCATTTGTTTTAATCTTTTTTCGATTACTTCTAAATTTTTCTTTAATACTTCCTCTGAAATATCCTCCTTATCCTTTTCTATTATTAATAAGGTTGAAGATCCTCCTCCTAAATCAAGCCCTTTTGTAATTACTTTATCAAAAGATTTTATCTCATAGGGACCTATAATTGCTCCATGAAAACCTAAATAAGATAATAATAATACAAATAAAGTAATTATTGTTATTAATACGGAACCTTTCTTATTGCCTTTTCCCTTCATGTTATTCCTCCTCTGGTAATTTACCTTAATTATATTAGTTCTTTTATATAAACAATTATTTCACTATGTGGAATACCATTATTATACATTTTATAAGTAATTATTAAAAGGTTATTTTATTATTTTTACTAAAAATTTAATATGTAAATAAAAGATTACGAAGAATGTACAATATAGAATGTAAAACAAAGGTAAACCATCCTTTATTATGTATTATCCATTCTACATTGTACATTAAAAAGCACTATGCACTTTTTTACAAGTTTACTCCAAGCATTCCTGAAAAAGCACCTATTAAAAGGCATAAAGCAAACTTAATAAAATCATATACAGTCAAACTCGCTTCTGCTCCAAATAATATCCCTATAAGATATAATGATATGTAAAAGATGCATCCTACCGAAAGTCCAATAATCCATCCTTTACTACCATAAGTTTTTACAGCTATTACTGTACCTATTAAAAGAGCCAAACAGGATATAACAACATAAATAATGTTAAATAATCCATCAGGTAAAGTTATGCTATTCATAACAAAAGATAAAATAGCTGTAACTAAAAATGTTGCCATTAGAGCAAAAATTAATCCTTTTAAAATACTTTTAAAATAATTTTCCCATTCCATAAAACTCACCCCCCAATATTAAATATATTATCTATTGAAGGGTATTATTCTACTATTTCTCTTTATTTACCTTTGATGCTACACCATTTTTTACTATTTTAAGCCTAGTTTTCTCAGCACTAGTTTCTATTACTAAATTATCTTCTTCTATTTTTATAATTCTTCCTATTATTCCACCCTTTGTGATAATTTCATCATTTTTTTGCAAGAAAGACAACATTTCCTTATATTGTTTATTCCTCTTCTTTTCAGGTAAAATCATCATAAAATACATAACAGCAAATAATCCAACAAATGGTAAAAACACTCCTATTATTTCCATAAAATTCTCCCTTCCATTTTTTGCATAAAGACAATCATTTCCATCCAAATAAAATTTTAATTTTTAACTATTATTTATTATCTCCGCTCTTCCATTCTCTTAACTTTTGCTCTTTAAAGGCTTTAAAATTACCATTTTCTATAGCTTTTCTTATATCTTCCATAAGTTTATTGTAGAAATAAAGATTATGAAGTACACATAATCTCATTGCTAACATTTCCTTTGCCTTAAATAAATGTCTAATATAAGCTCTTGTATAGCTTCTACAAGCTGGACATTGACATCCTTCATCTATTGGATTAGTATCTAATTCAAACTTTGCATTCATAAGATTTATTTTTCCATACTTAGTGAAAACATGACCATGTCTTCCATTTCTTGCTGGTAAAACACAGTCAAAGAAATCAACACCTCTATCTACTGCTTCTAATATATTTTCTGGTGTTCCAACTCCCATTAAATAAATAGGCTTATCTTCAGGTAGATGAGGAACTACTGCTTCTATAATTCTATACATTTCCTCATGAGTTTCTCCAACAGCTAAACCACCAATAGCATATCCATCTAAATCCATCTTTGCTATAGTTTTAGCATGTTCTATTCTTATATCTTCATAGCAACCACCTTGATTTATTCCAAATAGCATTTGTTCCTTATTTATAGTTTCCTCTAAAGAATTTAATCTATCTAATTCTGCTTTACATCTTTCAAGCCATCTTGTTGTTCTTGCAACTGATTTTTCAACATATTCTCTTGTTGAAGGATTTGGTATACATTCATCAAAAGCCATTGCAATAGTTGAGGCTAAATTACTTTGAATTTGCATAGATTCTTCTGGTCCCATAAATACCTTTCTTCCATCTATATGAGAGTTAAAATAAACTCCTTCTTCCTCTATTCTTCTAATATTTGAAAGTGAAAACACTTGAAAACCGCCTGAATCTGTTAATATTGGTCTATCCCAATTCATAAATTTATGTAATCCACCTAATTTATACACTACCTTATCAGAAGGTCTTAAATGTAAATGATATGTGTTTGATAATTCTACCTGACAGCCAATTTCCTTTAAATCCATAGTGGAAACAGCACCCTTAATAACAGCTAAGGTCCCGACATTCATAAATACAGGTGTTTCTATTGTTCCATGAGGAGTTTCAAATCTTCCCCTTCTTGCATTTCCATCTTTTTTTAATAAAGTATATCTTTTTTTACTCAATATTCCTTCCTCCAAACTTATTCCTTAATAAACATTGCATCTCCAAAAGAGAAAAATCTATACTTATCTTTTACAGCTTCATTATAAGCTCTCATAATATTTTCCTTGCCTGCTAAAGCTGAAACAAGCATTATAAGAGTTGATTCTGGTAAATGGAAGTTTGTTATAAGCTGATCAACTACTTTAAATTTATATCCTGGGTAGATGAAAATATCAGTCCAACCGCTTTGAGCTCTTACAAAGCCATTTTCATCACCTATTGTTTCCAAAGTTCTTGTGGAAGTAGTTCCAACTGAAATTATTTTATTTCCTCTTTTTTTAGTTTCATTAATTATCCTTGCATTTTCCTCATCTAATTGATAAAACTCAGAATGCATTACATGGTCATCAGTATCTTCAACCTTAACTGGTCTAAAAGTTCCGAGGCCTACATGTAAGGTTAAGTAAGCAATATTAACGCCCTTATTCTTTATTTCATTTAGTAATTTTTCTGTAAAATGTAATCCTGCCGTAGGAGCTGCCGCTGAGCCTTCTTCCTTTGAATAAACAGTTTGATATCTTTCTTTATCTTCAAGCTTTTCTGTAATATATGGCGGTAATGGCATTTCTCCAAGTTCATCTAAAACTTCTTCAAAAATACCATTATAACTAAATTCTATAATTCTATTTCCCTCATCAGCTATATCTATTACTTCACATTTTAATTTCCCATTACCAAAGATAAACTTAGTACCTATTTTTGCTCTCCTACCTGGCTTAGCTAAACATTCCCATTTATCTCCTTCAATCCTTTTTAATAACAGGAATTCTATCTTCCCCCCTGTTCCTTCTTTTTCTCCTATAAGTCTAGCAGGTAATACTCTTGTATTATTTAAAACAAGAGTATCTCCAGGATTTAAATAATCTATTATATCGTGAAAAATTTTATGTTCTATTTCTCCTGTTTTTTTATCTAACACCATTAATCTAGAAGCATCTCTTTCTTTTAATGGATGCTGTGCTATTAACTTTTCTGGTAAATAAAAATTAAATTCACTTACTTTCATAACCGTCTCCTATTACTTAAAATAATTTTTGTTGTTCTCCTATTTGTTCTTGATTGTTATTTTTTAATCTTCCTAAATGCTTATATGCCTTGTCCGTTGCTACTCTTCCTCTAGCAGTTCTAACTATAAAACCAGTTTGAAGCAAATAAGGCTCATATACATCTTCTATAGTTCCTAATTCTTCTCCAATAAAATAAGATAAGGTTTCTATTCCAACTGGTCCTCCATTAAAATTGTCTATTATCGCTTCTAATATCTTATTATCTACTCTATCAAAGCCCATATTATCAACTTCTAGAAGATTTAAAGCCTCATTAGCTTCTTTTGTAGTAATTAAAGAGTCTGAATACACCTGTGCATAATCTCTCACTCTTTTTAATAATCTATTAGCTATTCTAGGTGTTCCTCTAGATCTTTTGGCTATTTCATAAGCTCCTTCTTCTGTTATATTACAATTTAAAACAAATGAAGATCTTATTATAATTTCCTTTAATTCTTCTACAGTATAATACTGCATATCACATAACACCCCAAATCTATCTCTTAGAGGTGAAGTTAACATACCAATTCTTGTTGTTGCTCCTATAAGAGTAAACTTAGGCAGATCTAACCTTATTGACTTTGCTGCTGCCCCTTTCCCAATTACTATATCTAAAACATAATCCTCCATAGCAGGATAGAGAATTTCTTCCACACTTCTATTTAATCTATGTATTTCATCAATAAATAAAACATCTTTATTATTTAAAGTTGTTAATATTGCTGCTAAATCCCCAGCCCTTTCAATAGCCGGACCAGAAGTAACTTTTAATTCTCCCTTCATTTCTGTAGCAATAATATTAGCCAAGGTTGTTTTTCCTAAGCCAGGAGGACCGTAAAGAAGAACATGATCCAATGCCTCATTTCTACTTTTAGCTGCTTTTATAAAAATTTCTAATCTCTTTTTTACCTTTTCCTGACCAATATATTCTTGTAAATTTGTAGGTCTCAAACTTAAGCTGTTACTATCTTCCCACAATTCTTTTTGGGTTATTATTCTCTCCATAATCCCACCTCTATCCCATGAGCACTTTTAAGCAGCTTTTAATTATATTCTCTAAACTGTCTTCCTTATTAACTTTCTTTATTGCTGCTTCTGCTTCTTTTTCTGAATATCCTAAGGCCAATAATGCCCCTAAAGCTTCTGCTATAGCATTTGTGTCAATATTTCTTTCCTTATCCTCCATATCTAATTTTGAAATACCTTCAGCAAACTCTTCTTTTTTGATTTTATCCTTTAATTCTAATATAATTCTTGCTGCTGTCTTTTTTCCTATTCCTGGAGCCTTACAAAGATGTTTTTCATCCCCCATCATTATTGCATATTTTAAATTATTAATTCGACTTATTGACAATAATGATAGTGCTGCTTTTGCCCCAACTCCATTTATTGTTAAAAGGAGCTTAAACATCTCAAGTTCCTCTCTAGTGTTAAAACCATAAAGGCCAATAAAATCTTCCCTTACTATCTGCTCTAGATAAAGCATAATATCTTCATCAATTTTAGGCATTGATGACATAGTTGCTCCTGAAGTGTATATTTTATAACCTATTCCATTATTTTCAACAATAATATAGTCTTTATTGATACCTTTATATTTCCCACATATGTATTCATACATACAACTACTACCTCCAATGCCAAGCTTTATTTTAATCTACATTATACTTTATCATTTTACATGAAAGAATTCAACAAAACCAATTCACAATTCTTATTTCATAATGCTTAAGAATGGAAATAAGAAAATCGAGGATTACCTCGATTTTCTTATTTTTAATAAATGAATTATATATTTATCTTTCTTTTCCAATGAAAAATAATGCTATAGTTCCTGGTCCTGAATGAGTACCTATTGTTGGTCCTACATTATTTATTATTATATCTTTAACCTTTACATCATCTAATATTAGCTTTTTCAAATATTCTGCCTCTTCTAAACAGTCCCCGTGACTAATAAAAATTACCTGTTCTTCAGGATTTACTATTCTTTCTTTAATTGTATCCTGTAATACTTTAATTGATTTTTTTCTTCCTTTAACCTTTGATACAGGAACTAGTCTTCCTTCATTATCAACATGTAATACAGGCTTAATTCCTAATAAGGTACCGACTGCAGCTACAGTTCCAGATACTCTTCCACCTCTTTTTAAATGATTTAAATCATCAACTGTAAACCAATGATTAAGCTTTAATTTATTATCTTCTACCCAACTTACTATTTCATCTTTAGAAGCTCCATTTTTCAGCATTTCTGCAGCTTTATATACTAATAGTCCTAATCCTAATGAAGCACTTTTACTATCTATAATTGTAATATCGGCCTCTTTATATTCATCCTTAATATTTTCCATTGCAATTCTTGCACTATTTACACTACCACTTAAAGCAGAAGAAAAACCTATGTATATAACTGCATTTCCTTCTTCTACATATTTTTTAAATTTTTCTTCATAAGAAAAAGCATTTGCCTGAGATGTAGTTGGCATTATTCCAGTTCTAAGTTTATTGTAAAACTCCTTTATATCAATACTTTGACCTAAATCATCACTATAATATTTTGAATCTATATTAATTCCTAAGGATATAACATCTATATTATTTTCCTTTACAAAATTTAAAGGCAAATCGCAGCATGAATCTGTCATAATAACCGTATTCATAATAATCACTCCAATTCCAAAATATATAAAAATATCTACTTAATATTTATACTCTATCATTTTATCCAAAATAATTCAACTTTAAATAATTAAATCTCCCACTTAAAAACATATATTTGACTAGATAGTTACTTCTTACTTACATCCTTGGACTGCCTTGATATATTAAGCAGCACTCCTAAAGCTATTAAATTGATAACCAGAGATGTTCCCCCATAACTTATAAGAGGCAGTGGTACACCGGTAACCGGCATTGAACCTGATACAACAGCTATATTAATTACAGCTTGGATTGATATTATAGAAACTATTCCTGTCGCTAATAAAAAGCCATAATTATCTTTAGCCTTTATTGCTATATATACTCCTTTATAAATTAAATACATAAATAGAAGGATTACAAAAATACAGCCTATAAATCCAAATTCTTCACCTAAAATTGCAAAAATAAAATCATTATGGGGTTCTGGCATAAATAATGCTTTTTGTCTTGAGTTGCCTAAACCAACTCCAAAAAAACCTCCAGATCCTAAGGCATATATAGATTGAATTAATTGATAACTATCTCCTGAAGGATCTGCCCAAGGATTCATAAAAGCTGTCAATCTTTTTAATCTGTATGGTGCGACAAAGATTAATGCAATTCCAGCTGATAAACCTGCAGGTATTATTGGCAGTAAATGAATAATTTTTGCCCCTCCCACAAATAACATTATTACTGCAACTATCATTATTATTGCTGTAATACTTAAATTTTTCTCAAGTAATACCAAACCTGCAAAAATAGCAGAAATCCCTAAATAAAAAACTACTCCTTTAAAAAACTTATTGATATTACTATTTTTTCTATCTAACTGTTTCGCTAAGTAAATCACAAGTACATATTTTGCTAATTCTGATGGCTGGAAGGATAAAGGTCCAAGCCTAATCCATCTTCTTGCTCCGTTAACTTCTGCACCAATAAACAATACTAAAACTAGAAAAATAAGTGTAATAATAAACATTTGTCCTGTGATTTTTTTATAATTATGATAATCAATGGCCATAGTAAATAACATGGCACAAACTCCTACAATTGTCCAAATAATTTCTTTAATAAAGAAATATTCCGGGCTGTTTTTTTCATAAAGAGCATAGTAAGAGCTAGAAGAATAAACCATTATTATTCCTACAAATAATAGTAGAAAAATAACGCAAAGTAATCCATAATCTATGCTTTTCATATTATTTTTCTTTTTTCTTGAATTAATTTTTCTTACATTATTCATATTATCTCCTACTATCTAACTTTTCAAATCTAATTTAACAGTGGTTTTCTTGTCAATTAATTTACCAGCAATTACACTTTGACTGGAAACTATACCTTCTCCATTTATCTTATATTCTTTTATTCCAATTTTATTTAATATTTCAATTGCCTCATCTAAGGTTTTGCCTTCTAAATTTGGCATTATTATTTTATTTGAATCTTTTTTCGTATCTTCTACATTCACACTTATTAAAGATCCTGCTTCTACTAAAGCACCTGGATATGGTACCATGTTTATTACTTTTGAAGCATTACTTTCTATTTCTATTTTTAAGTTATTTTCCTTTAAAATAGCTTCAGCTTCCTTAATTGATTTTCCTCTAACTTCAGGTACAACTACCTTTTCCTTTTCTTTATATCTTTCTTTATAAACTTGAGAATCCATATATATAAATAATTCAGATAATAATTCCTTTGCTAAGGGAGTAGCAACTTGTCCACCATAATAAATACCTGTACTAGGATCTTCTACTTTAATGAAAATTGTAATTTCCGGTTTTTCTACAGGATACAAGGCTACTATAGAAGCAATATATTTATCTGGTGAATATCCACCATTAATAAGATCAGGTTTTTGTGCTGTTCCTGTTTTACCTCCTACCCTTCTTTCTTTTCCCATAAAGGCACCAATAGTTGGCCCTTGATTTATAGTTCTTTCTAGAAATAACCTAACCGTATTTGCTGTTTCTTCTGATATTACATTTTCTTTGATAGAAGCTTTAAATTCTTCATCAATTACCTTAGTTCCATTTATTTCATCATGAGTAATTTCTCTAACAATATGAGGCTGAATCAATTTCCCTCCATTTGCAATAGCATTAAAAGCTTGAATAATTTGAATATTGCTAGCTGTATTTGTTTGTCCAAAAGCAATTGTTGCCAAATCCATTTCACTCATATCACTTACTGATTTAACAATGCCTTCAGTTTCTCCAGGAAGATCTATACCCGTTAGCCTTCCAAATCCAAACTTATCTATATATTCCTTCATTTTGGCATTACCTAACTTAGCCCCTAGTTCCATAAAACCAACATTACAAGAATTTTGCAGAATTTCCGCTAAAGTTTGTGTCCCATGGCCAGTTAAATTCCAACATTTTATTTTAGTGGATCCAAATTGTAAATATCCTCCACAGTAAAAAGTATCATTTTCAGTTACAAGACCTTCCTCAAGGGCTGCTGCAATAGTAATGTTCTTAAAAGTTGATCCAGGTTCAAAAGAATCGCTTATAGCATTATTTCTAAACATACTTTCAAGTTTCTCAGACTCTGTTTCTCCCTTAAACTTTTCATAATCCTCATAAGGTGTATTTGGATTAAAATCTGGCTTATTTACCATAGCTAATATTTCGCCATTATTAGGGTTTGTTACAATTATTCCAACACCAGTAGCCTTATGTTCCTCAAGTCCTTTTTCTGCAATTTTTTCAGCAATTAGCTGTATATTTTCATCAATTGTTAAATTTATATCTTTTCCGTCAATAGGACTAGAGTATTGCACAGTTTGATATGGAAGCTCACTGAAACTTCCATCCACCTCAGCAATTTTATAACCATCGGTACCAGTTAATTCACTATCATATTGAAGTTCTACTCCATTTAAACCAACATTATCAGAATTAACGCTTCCTAAAACATGAGCTAAAAAGTTATTGTTAGGATAATATCTTTTAGGACTAATTGAAATAACAACACCATAAATCTCCAAATCTCTAATTTTATCAGCTACATCTTTTTCTATACCAGTTATTAGAGTGCTGGTTCTATTATCCTTATCCTCCGGATTGAGTTTTTTCATCACTTCATCATAAGAAAGTCCTGATGCCTCTGCCAACTGCCTTGCTAGCTCTTCTTTTGTTATTTCCTCAGTTTGTAAATGAATATCTATAGCATCTAGATCTAAATCTACCCTATATACATCAATTGAAGTAGCTAGTATAGTTCCATTTCTGTCCTTAATATCTCCTCTTCTTGCTTCAACATTAACCTGGGCTTTCCATTGACTTTTAGCCATTTCTTTATAGTCCTTGCCTTTATAAATCATAACATAAATCAATCTTATTATAAGCCCAAGGAGAAGAGCAGCTATTATTAAGCCGCTAATTAAAGCTCTTTCCCTTTTTATATTGCTACTTTTATTATTTCTATTTCTTCTAGCATTTCTTCTTTTCATATCTATCCCCCGTAATTTATAATTGCCTAAAGAGGTTGGTTGTCCAAATATAAATTTAATATATTCTGTAAACTAATTAAATAATTAATAGAAGGCATTCATCCATATTTGCCCTCCTTTATTATTATAATGGTATTTCTTGAAAATATCTATTTATTCTTAGTAATAAATATTCTCTTAGCTATTGCTTGTAATGGATATTCTTTTGTTATCTTTTCATCCACCCTCATTGATACAAGGTCTCCTATCTCTATGCTAATATCCTCTTTTTTGTCAAAAGAAGAATTCATTATTTTTGTATCTTGATTTAATAATGTAACAATTTTTGTTTTTATAACTTCTTTTCCTTTTAAATAGCCATCAATTGTTAATGATGTTATTTCACCATTATCATTCTTTTTTATTTCTATAATTTCTCCCATTAATACTAATCCTTTACCTCTATCAGATTTATTATCACTAGCACCAATTATTATAATATTTATTAAAAGAAAAGAAAAAACTATTAGTAAAATTCTTTTTATTTTCATAAAAATTACCTCCATTCTACTAATAGTTTTTTCTTAAATTTTATAAATATTCCTCCACAATTTATAATTTATTTTTTTGATACAAAAGGATTATCTTTTATATAATATCTCCAAAGAAAATCTTTTGCTTCTTCTGCATAATCTATTCCAATTCTTTTTGTTTCTACTATTTCAAAGTTTCTTTCTAAATTATATTCTAAATAAATATCTTTTCCTGTATACAAAGGCTTATAATTATCTTTCCTTGTAATATCTAAAGCCATACATAACTTAGAAGGACCATTTGTCAAATTCTTTATTTGAGCCTTACTTAATTCCTTAAAATCTTTCTTATATCTTAAATTTGAAATATAATCAAAATTATCTATAGGTTCAACTGCCCTAATTAATACAGCTTCTGGTTCTCCCTTAATTGAGGTTACAATATTAAAGCAATTATATAAGCCATAAATAAAATATACATAAGATATTCCACCCTCTTCAAATAAAGGTTTTGTTCTTTCTGTTTTTTTGTAATTATAACCATGACAAGCCTTATCTAAAGACCCTATATAAGCCTCTGTTTCTATTATCATAGATTTTATCTTAATTCCATTAATTTCCCTTATTAAATATTGTCCCAAAAGATTTTTAGCGACTTCTAAAGTATTTTTCTTATAGAATTCTTGCTCAATAATCATTTGTTTCTCTCCATTATCTTTATAATTACCATTCTATTATAAGAATATCAAATTCATCTCTTTTTAATGATACCTTATATCCTTCCATGAGAAGCCATGATAATAATTCCTTTTTAATACTTTCCTCATCAAACATTAACAAGGCAGATACTTTTCTTAAATTATTTTTTCTAGCATAATTAATATTGTCTAATATTTTACCTTTAATATTTTGAAATTTTTCATCCTTCATATAATCCCTCCTTATATATAATCATTATATATTCAAGGGATTATCCTATTATGTTTACTATTGAAAATTATTCTTATTTTTTATTATACCAATAACAACACCTAAAATAGTAACCTCTCTTCCTTCTAGTGGAATTGCTGGATAAGCATTATTTGCAGGCATTAATACTGGGTATTCTCCATTAAGCTTCAAAGTTTTTTTTACTATGATCCGAATTAACAATAAGTATTTTGTCTTCATTGTACAAGCAATAGTTATTTTCTAAATTCAGAGCTTTTTATACTAAAGAAGTACTTTTTCCTGAACCTTCTTTTCCTTTTAATAGTTGATAACCAGAAGACTTATAATTTATGAATCTTTCTTGAAGCTTTGACAGTTCCATTTAATCCCCCTTCCTCCTTACTTTATTTATATTCCTTAAAAACTCTTTCTTTTATTTTAATCTTGTCTAGATAATGCGCTATTAGTATAAAAATAATTCCACTTGCAATAGGTTGAAGAGCTTCAATAGGAAGAGTAATTAAAGGAGCAATAAAATTTCCTGCTATTATTGAACCTGCAATATAATATCCTAACCAACCAGTTATACCTGCAAAAATAACTGCTTTTTTATTTTTTTTAGATAATATTAAATCCTCTTTTGATGTAAAAAAGATAACCATACTTGCTTTTATAATTATTGTAGGAAGTGCCCAAACTGCTGCTCCTACCATTATATCTGATAAAGCTCCTCCAATAGCTGCTGCTGCCATGCCATAAGGAAGAGATAATAAAGCTGCAGCTAAATATATTAAAACATCTCCTAAATGAATATATCCTCCATTAAATCCTGTCGGTATTCTTGGCAAAAACACTATCGATATACAAATAAAGGCAGCAAATACTGCGGTTAAAACTAAATATCTTGTTTTATTTTTTATATTATTTTTCATTTATTAATATCAACTCCTTTAGAAATTTTTCAAATAATATTCCTTCCCTTGGATCAGTATTAAGTTCATGGGTATGTTTTATTGCTTTATATAAAAATTCTGCTGCTTTTTCAATTGAATACTTCAAATTATGATTATTTAAGAGTAAACCTATTAAAATTGATGCAAAGGTATCTCCTGTACCACTGAAGGATTTATTTATAAATTCATTTCCAACCAAGAAATAGTCATTCTTATTTGAATCATATACAAAATTATACATTTTATCATTTCTAACTATGCCTGTAATAATAATAATCTTAGGACCTAATTTAGCTATTTCCTTAACCATATATAAGAGTTCTTCATCAGAAGTATTGTATTTATTATATTTACGGCCAGTTAATAAACAAGCTTCTGTTAAGTTTGGAGTAACAATATCAGCAACTTTTATTAACTCTTTCATTCTATTGCCCATATTTTCGGTAAAAGTATTATAAATACAACCATTATCTCCCATTACAGGATCTACTACTATTAGTGCTTCCTTATGTTCTTTTGCAAATTCATAGACTATATTTATTTGATCTTCTGAACCTAGAAAACCGCTATATATACAATCGAATTTTACCTTTAATTTATCCCAAGCCTTTTTATATTTATACATTTCTTCTGTTATATCCAAAAATGTAAAATCATTATACCCTGTTTGACAGGATAATACTGCTGTTGGAAAAGGGCAGCACTGAACTCCCAAAGTTGATAAAATTGGAATTGCTGCTGTTAAAGAACATCTCCCTATTCCAGATAAATCATTTATAACTGCTACTTTTTTAACTACATTCATACTAACATATCACCTACTATAATTTTTTTAATAATATAATACCATTTTTAAGAAAAATTGTCCAATCAAAAAAGGTTTTCATTTATCAGTTACAGTTAAGGAATTTATACCTTAACTGTAACTTAAAATAAAAACCCAAAACTAATAAATTAATATTTCTTTAATTTTGGGAAATATTTTGTATGAATTAACTCATGAGCTTTAGCACTTAATGGATGGTCTAAATATTTTTCATAAATTTTTAAAACAGATTCATTTTCATGAGATCTTCTTATTTTCATATTACTGTCAATATTATTTAATCCTTCTCCTCTTTTTATAATGGTTTCCTTTCTCTTTTGAGGCTTAGGCTGTCCACCTCCACCAATACATCCCCCATTACAAGCCATAATCTCAATTGCATGATAGAATTCTTCACCACTTCTAATCTTATCAAGCATCTTTCCAGCTTCTTTCAATCCATGGGCTACTCCTATTTTCAAATTAATTCCTTCAACATTTAACTCACAGCTTCTAAAACCTTCCCATCCTCTTAAAGAAGTAAATTCTATATTTTCTATCCTTTTTCCTGTCATTTTTTCAAGGGCAGTTCTTGCTGCAGCTTCTATAACTCCACCAGTTCTTCCGAAAATTACACCAGCACCACTATATTCTGATAAAGGATTATCAAATTCTTCATCCTCTAATTCTCTTAAATCAATATTAGACTGCTTTAATATTTTAATAAGTTCTCTGGTTGTTATAACGTAATCTGTATCATAATTATCCCCTCTAGAAAATTCTGGCCTAGAAGCTTCATATTTCTTTGCAACACAAGGCATTATTGCAACGGAAGTAACAAAATCTCTTTTATAACCTTTCTCTTTTGCCCAGATATCTTTAGCGATAGTTGCAAACATCTGCATAGGTGATTTAGCTGTAGATGGAACATCTAACATATCAGGATAATTTTGCTCAATAAATTTTACCCAAGATGGACAACATGAAGTTAGTAATGGAAGTTTTACTGAATCATCTCCATTAAAATATCTTTCAAGTCTACTTTGAAGTTCTGCTGCTTCCTCCATAATAGTTAAATCTGCTGCCCAAGAAGTATCAAACACATAATCAACTCCTAAAGTTTTTAGAGCTGAAACTAACTTCTTTTCCAAATTCTCTCCAGGTTCAAAACCAAAAGCTTCTCCAATCGTTACTCTTACTGCTGGAGCAATTTGAGCAATAACTAGTCTCCCAGGGGTAGACAAATCTCTTAAGAATTTATAAGTATTATCTCCTTCTGTTATTGCTGAAACAGGACAAGCTACAGTACATTGTCCACAATGAGTACATCTATCAGTATCTATAAAATGTTTTTCTTTAATCTTCCCGGAAATACAATCTACTGGGCAAACTCTAGTACATGCATGACAACCTATACATTTATCAGTTATTCTAAGTTTTGTAAGCTGAGGACATTCTCCTGCATAACATTTATGCTCTTCTATATGTTCTTCTATTTCCTCATAAAAATTCTCAATTATTTCCAAGGTAATATTTTTATCTTGCTTAATTCTCTCCTTTAAGGTACTCCCCAGTTGTCTCAATAAATATATATCCCTTAAATTTGCTTTTCCTTTACTTATTCTATCAAATATTCTCCAAATTCTTTCTATTTCATATCTTGATCCTTCATAATCAGGACATAAACCTTCAGCAATATTACCTAAAAGATATTCAATGTAATATTTACCAAATTGAATTATGCAATCATCATCTGATAATACTATAATATTTTTATATATACTTTTAGTAAAAACCTCTAAATCTAATGGAGCATCTAATTTGTATTTACTTACAAAGGTGCTAAAAGGAAATCCTAATTGAGCACATTTAAAAGGCTTTTTATTAATCATTCCTCCTGCTTCATTTATAAGATCTCTTAAAGTCATACCTTCCTTTAATTCAACAATACCAGGATTATTAACTCTACCAGAAATAGCTACTAGATTTTTGTTATCACCAATAGTTTTTTCTAACTCCTTCTGCCCTAAGACTGTAAATATTGAACCAAAAGTACTTTGTAATATAGTTTGTTTTGAACTTGCCATATTTTCCTCCCAAAATGTATATTTTAAATAATATATTAATATTCTTTAACAACTTTAATTTTATTATCTTTTATACCTAATACTGTTAAGTTATAATTTAGATAATTTCTAACTATGTCAATAGCTTCTTTTGTAATTATTTCCCCCCTACATATAATCGGTATGCCTGGAGGATATGGTATTATTTCTTCTTTTGCTACTTTACCTATAGAATCATTTAATTCACAATATTCGCTATTAAAATTAAAAACTTCATAAGGTTCAAATACTTTTGCATTTACAACTCTTTGATAATTAAGCTTTTTTTCATTAGTTTTTCTTTCATTTATATTTAAATTATCTAAAACAGAATATAACCTTTCAAAGTCCTCTTCAGTATTTGAAGGAGAAAAAATTAATACTACACCTTTTGAAAAACTCATTTCCCCTTGAATATTATTTTTTCTTAAATATTCCAATAGTCTATGTCCGCTATATCCATCCTTAGTAATTAATAAATATCTAGTTTTATCTATTTCATATTTATCTATTAAATCCTTATTATCTAATACTAAAACCTTATCCAAATTATTTATTTTAACTTTATATTTTTCTGCCAAATCCACTAACTTACTATAATCTTCATCTCCATATTTATCTAAATAATATCTTGAATAATCTAATGAGGCCATTATTAAATATGAAGGAGATGTAGTCATAAATGCCCTTAAATAAAATTCTATGTTATCTTCTTCATCATTTACTAAAAGAAAAGAACCTTGAGTTAAACAAGGCAGGGTTTTATGGGCGCTCATCACAACATAATCACCAAGGGCGGCTAAGGACTTAGGTAACTTCTTATTCACTCCAAAATGAGCACCATGAGCACTATCTATAATTATCTTAAGGCCTTTTTCCTTAAGCTTTATTAGATATTCATCTATATTATACCTTATCCCAAAATAATTTGGACTAGTTAATATTACCCCCTTTGGATTATTAGCAGAACTTATGGCTTTTTCAATTTCCTTTTCTGTTGGAGGAAGAAAAATTTCATTTTTATAATCAATTACTGCATCAATATAAATTATCTTTAATTTTCTGAGTATTAAAGCATTATATATTGATTTATGACAATTTCTTTCTACTAATACTTCATCTCCTTCATTAAAAGCTGAAAAAATTGCTGCTAAATTTCCTGCTGAGCTTCCATTTACAACAAAAAAAGCTTTTTTAACTTTATAAATTTCAGCTAATAATTCCTGAGCTTCTTTAATAACTCCTTCTGGATTATGAAGATTATCTAAGGGATCAACTTCTGTTATATCTAAATTACCTAGATTTTTTATAAATTCCCTTCCAATTTCATCTCTTAGAAAAGCTTTACCGGATTTATTTCCTGGCATGGATAAAATTAAATTATTTTCTTTATGATAATTTATTAAACTTTCTAATAATGGCGCCTTAGTCATAATAGTCTCCTTGTCATTATTTTAGCTAAAGAATTATCCAGCTATAGTACTATGTTTAATGATTATAAAATTTATAGCGAAGAATTTAATAATATAGAAAAGATAGACAAAAAAATTATATGTAGTACGGTGAA
>NZ_JAHLPS010000038.1 GCF_018918055.1 Caproiciproducens sp. MSJ-32 | reverse complement strand
ATGAGATTTCCCATAGCATAAGCTAGTAAGACCCCTTGAAGAACACAAGGTTGATAGGTTAGAGGTGTAAGTATGGTAACATATTTAGCTGACTAATACTAATAGGTCGAGGGCTTGACCAAAATAAATGGCATTATTCATGTGCAATTTTGAGAGAACAAACTCTCAAAAATTTAATGATAAATCTGGTGACAATGGCGTAGAGGAAACACTCCTTCCCATTCCGAACAGGACAGTTAAGCTCTACAGCGTCGATGGTACTGCAGGGGAAGCCCTGTGGAAGAGTAGAACGTTGCCAGGTAATATGCCTCGATAGCTCAGTCGGTAGAGCAGAGGACTGAAAATCCTCGTGTCACTGGTTCGATTCCAGTTCGAGGCACCATAATAAAAAAAGCACTAATAAATATTGGTGCTTTTTTTATTTTTTTAATTCTTCAATTATAGCTTCAACATGACCTTTTACTTTTACTTTTCTATATTCCTTTATTAAAAGACCATTTTCGTCTATTAAGAAGGTGCTTCTTTCGATGCCCATAACCTTTTTACCATACATATTTTTTTCTTTTATGACGTCATATAGGCTGCAAACTGTTTTATCCTCATCACTTAAAAGAACAAATGGTAAGTTAAATTTTTCAATAAATTTATTATGTGAATTTAAATTATCCTTGCTTATCCCAAGAATTATGGTGTTTAGATCTCCTATTGTTTTAAAATTATCTCTGAAGTCACAAGCTTCAGTAGTACAACCTGGAGTATTATCTTTTGGATAAAAATATAATATAACCTTTTTACCTCTATAATCACTTAATTTATGTGTTTTTCCATCTGATCCTGGTAATTCAAAATCAGGAGCCATATCGCCAATATTCATAATAGATCCTCCTTTATAAGATAATATTTTATTAGTTAAGTAAAATATTATCAGAATATAAATTTTTAATCAAATAAAATAATATTGTATATTTTCTTAAAAACTCTGATATAATTAGTTATGTTATTAAAAATATAAAGATAAAGGAGAAAATTAATGCAAGATAAAATATTAGCCAATGTAGCGGGAAGACAAATAAAAGAATCAGATCTGCAAGTTATGATAAATAGATATCCAGCAGATAGAAGAGCATACTTTCAAACAGAGGATGCAAAAAGACAACTTTTAGAACAAATGATTTCTTTTGAACTAATAAATAAGTTTGGAAAAGAATTAAAAATTGATTCAACTGAAGAATATAAGGAAAATGTAAGGCAAGCAGAGTACGATATATTAACTCAATTAACATTAAATAAAATATTATTATATGTTACTGTTACAGAAGAAGATGCTTTAAATTATTATAATCAAAATAAAGCTCAATTCGTTAAGCAGGCTACAGTTTCAGCTAAACATATTTTAGTTGATTCAGAAGAACTTGCAAAAATTATAAAAGCAGAAATAGAAAATAATGAAATAAGTTTTGAGGACGCAGCTGTAAAATATTCAAGTTGTCCATCAAAAGAACAAGGTGGAAACTTAGGAACCTTTGGTAAAGGAATGATGGTAAAGGAATTTGAAGATGCTGCCTTTAATTCAGAACTAAATGTAGTAACTGATCCAGTAAAAACTCAATTTGGATATCATTTAATAAAAGTTGAAGAAAAAAATGAAGCTGAAGAAATGAGATTTGAAGAAGTTAAGGATCAAATAGTGAATAATTTATTACAACAAATGCAAGAAAGAAAATATCTTGATACTATAATGGAATTAGAAAAGAAATACGGTGTAACTAGAGCATAAAAATAATTAACGGTTTCCAATACATATTTTAAGAAATATAATTTAGATTAACTAAATTTTTTCTTAATTATATTTTGTATTGGAAACTGTTTTTTATATTAATTTTAATTAATGAGTTCTTTAAAACTCATAATATATCTATCTGCTAATTCTTCAAGTTCTTTTTTCTGATCTTTAGAAGCTTCATCATAAATAGCATAAACTGTCATTCCTGCAGATTTTGCCCCTTTAACAGCTTGTACTATGTCTTCAAATACTAAACATTCTTCTGGATTTAAATTTAATTTTTCTGCTGATAATATGTATATATCAGGATAGCTTTTTGATTTTTTTACTTCTTCTGTAGTTGATACAGCGTCAAAAAAATCATATATATTGTTATTTTTTAAAGTTGCCTCTAATAAAGGGACGGAGTTGCTAGTAGCTAGGGCAATTTTTATATTATTTGAGCGAAGATAGTTTAAGTATTCTATTACTCCTTCTTTTAGTTTTATTGTATTCGAATAATGATGATGAGCCATAGAATTCCATTTTTCTATTATTATTTCAGGATCATCTTTTATGTTAAATTTATTTTTAAAATATAGAGCTGTTTCTGTAAGTGTTAAATGAGTAATTTCTTCTTGTAAATTAGAAGGAACTTCATAGTTATATTCTTTTAAGTATTCTTCATCAATTTGAGCCCAAATTCCCATTGAATCAACTAAGGTCCCATCTAAATCGAAAATTACTCCCTTTATATTCTTCATATTAAAACCTCCACTTTTTCATTAATAAAAATTCATAAAATAAATTTTAAAAAATTATAACAAAAATTATTTCTTTAACTATAATAATTATAAGAACTTTTAGGGGGAAAGTCATTGGGAAGAATCTTTATGTATATTTATATTTTAACTATTCCAATTATAATTCATATATGTAATTATATTGGTATCGAAGAGAAATTTAAAGAAGCAGAAGAGTATATAGATTTTAATTAATATTTATAAGCATAAAATAAAAAAATCTTCTCGGTTAGAGAAGATTTTTTTATGGTCGGGGTGACAGGGATTGAACCTGCGACCTCATGGTCCCAAACCACGCGCGCTCCCATCTGCGCCACACCCCGTCGCATATTATTATTATATATCTAAAATTTGAACATGTCAACTTTTAAAATATTATATTTTTTATATTTTGTATAAGCATAAATATTATATAAAGTTAATTTCATTAATATTTGAAAAGATAAACATAATAATAATATTGAATATTTTATAAATTTGCTCTACTATATAAATTAGTTATATTAATGGAGGAAAAATATGAAAGCTACAACTATAGTTATATTATTATCAAGTATTGGCTTTTTAATAATAGGACTAATATATCTAAAAAGTAAAAAGATAAGAAAATCATTTGAAGAAAGTATGATTTATAAAAATGTTGATAAATATATAAAAATAAATGCTTTATTAAATTTAATATTAGGCATATTAGGTATTTTAATAGGAATAGCTGATTATTTTAGTATATTTGAATCAAATTATATTGTTATATTATTCATTGTTTTAATATTAATTCAAACAATAGCTCAAAAGGTTATTTTAAAAAATAATAAAATTATATAATATATATAAATAGCATTTATTGGTTCTTTTTTATATTGTTTGAAGCATATATTATAGGGGAAAATAAAAAAACAAATAGAAGTTTTTTGAATATTTTCCAGCTAAGAATATGTATAGAATACATTTACATCGCCTAAACATCTAATTTATTAAAAATTACCATTGTCTAAGGTTTCCATAAGTGTTATAATGGTAATATCTTAGGTAAGGAGAGGGGGATGGTCTTAGGACCAAACTTATGAATAAGAAACTTTTATCGATTGTTATGGCTGGAGCTATAACAATGGGATTAATTCATCCAGTTTTCGCTACTCCTAATGAGGAGATTATTGAAAATCAAAGAAAATATGAAGAATTAAATAGTAAAATAGAAGAAATACAGGGTGAGATATTTAAATTAAATGAACAAATTATGCCTTTGGCAGATAAAATTGAGGAAAATAATAAACAAATAGATAACATTAAGCAAGAAATTAAAAATACTAATAAAGAAATAGAAAATGCAAAAGTTGAAATTGCTGAAAAAGAAGAAATTCTAGGAAATAGGCTTAGAGAGCTTTATAAGTCAGGTGGGCAAGTTAATTACTTAGCTCTTATTTTTAGTGCGGAAAGTTTTAGTGATCTTATTTCAAAACTAGATTCTGCAGCAAAGCTTATAAGCATAGATAAGGAAATAGTTAACGATTTAAAGGAGAAAAAGCAAAGCCTTGATGAAAAAATAAATTCATTACAAGTTAAGGCTGATGAAATTACAAAAATAAATGAAGAAACAAATAAAATATTAGAAGAATTTGAAGATAAAAAGAAAGAACAAGAAGAATTGATTGCAAAGATTGAAGAAGAAAGATCAAGATTTGATGAAGAATTCCTTTCTGTATCTGAAAGAGAACTTGTTGCTTATCAAATTGAATTAATAAATTCTTCTAATTCAATAGATGAACTTCAAAGTGCTTCTAGCCAATTAGCTAATATTAGAGATTATCAACTTAAGAGTCCTATAGTAATACAAGAAGTTGAAGATGCTATTTATGCAGCAACTTTAAAAATCGAAGAATTACAAGCACAAGAAGCAGCTAGGCTTAATGCTAATAGGGGACAAACCTATACAGGATCTGCAAATTCTATAGTCAATTTTGCATATCAATTCATAGGAACTCCATATGTTTATGGGGCAACTGGTCCATCATCTTTTGACTGTTCTGGCTTTACAAGTTATGTTTATAGAAATGCTGCAGGAATAGAAATAAGCAGAACAACATATTCCCAAGTAGGCATAGGTCGAGAAGTATCATATGACGAATTACAACCTGGGGATTTGGTGTTTACTTACGGGTTAGATCATGTAGGAATATATGTTGGAGGTGGACAATATATTCATGCTCCTTACCCAGGTGAATCAGTAAAAGTTTCTCCAATAACATCTTTCTATACTGCTAGAAGAGTAATTAATTAGAAGTTGATTTATAGTGGACATATAACTCCGTCTATTTTAGGCGGAGTTATTTTTGTGATATTATATTAATATAAATCATATTTTTTGAAATTTTGATAAGAATATAATAAAAATAGTTGAGGGATACACATGAATAATAATATTAAGTTATTAGAAAATGAATCAATTGATGATTTACAGTTGGATAATCTTTATATAATACAAAAAAAATCTGGCTTTAGATTTGGAGTAGATGCTGTATTATTATCAAATTTTGCTAGAGTAAAAAGAAATCATAGGGTAATTGATTTATGTTCGGGAACAGGAATAGTTCCATTTTTGATATATGGTAAATATAAGGCAAAGGAAATTATAGGAGTAGAAATTCAACAAGATATGGTAGAGATGGCAGGGAGAAGTGCCAGATATAATGAAATTGATAATATCATAAAGTTTTATCAAGCTGATTTAAAAGATTTAAAATTTCTTCATACACTAGGAAAATTTGATGTTTTAACTGTTAATCCTCCATACAAATTAAATAATACAGGAATATTAAATCCTGAAGATAAATTAGCTATAGCTAGGCATGAAATCTTATGTAATCTAGAAGATGTAATAGTGGCTAGCAGAAAGTTACTTAAGGATAATGGACGAATGTATATGGTACATAGGCCCGAAAGATTAATAGATATATTTCAATTAATGAGAAAACATAAAATAGAGCCTAAGAGAATACAATTGGTTCATCCTAAAGTTAATAAAGCTCCAAATATAGTTTTAATAGAAGGACAAAGAGATGGGGGAGCTTATTTGAAATGGGAGGAATCTCTATATGTTCATAATGAAGATGGAAGTTACACAAAAGAAATAAATAAGATTTATGGTAGGGAGGTTTAATTATGGAAAAGGGAAAGTTATATCTAGTACCTACTCCAATAGGAAATTTAAAGGATATAACCTTAAGAGCTTTAGAAGTATTAGAAAAGGTGGATATGATTGCTGCTGAAGATACAAGACAGAGCCTTAAACTATTAAATCATTTTAATATTAAAAAGCCTTTATTTAGTTATCATAAACATAATGAACAAAGTAAAAGTGAAGATATAATAAATAAATTAAAAGAAGGCTTTAATATTGCCTTAATAACAGATGCAGGTACTCCTGGAATATCAGATCCAGGAAGTGTTATAGTGTCAAGATGTATAGAAGAAGATATAGCTTTTGAAGTTTTACCTGGAGCGACGGCTATAACTACAGCATTAGTTTATTCAGGATTAGATACAACAAAATTTGTATTTAGAGGTTTTTTGCCTAGAGAAAATAAGGATAGAAATTTGATAATAGAAGAAATGAAAAATTATAGAGATACCCTGATAATATATGAAGCACCTCATAGGTTAATAGGTACTTTAGAATACTTGCTAGAAGCTCTTGGAAATAGAAGAATATCTGTATGTAGAGAGTTGACTAAGCTTCATGAAGAAATATTTAGAGGGGATTTACTTTCTTCAATAAGTTATTTTAATGAAAATAAGCCTAGAGGAGAGTTTGTATTAGTTATAGAAGGTAAAACTGATGAAGAAATATTAGCTGAAAAAGAAGCTTTATGGAAAGATTTAAGTATAGAAGAGCATTTACTAAAAAAAATTGAAAGTGGAATGAGTAAAAAAGAAGCCATAAAAATAGTTGCAAAGGAAAGGAATATTTCTAAGAAAGAAGTATATAAATATTCCACAGAAATTTAATTGTTTTAAATAAAATAGCTGTTACACAACTATAATTATGTAACAGCTATTTTATATTAAAAAATTACTTCTTAAGTTCATTCATGCAGTTTTTGCAGATGTTTTTTCCTTTATAGTTAATAACATCTCTAGCATCACCACAGAAGATACAAGCTGGTTCGTATTTCTTTAATATAATTTGTTCTCCATCTACATAGATTTCTAAAGCATCTTTTTCAGCTATATCTAAAGTTCTTCTTAATTCTATAGGAATAACGATTCTTCCTAATTCGTCTACTCTTCTAACTACTCCAGTTGATTTCATAATAAATTCCTCCTTCAAACAAGTTTCGACATCTTTATATGTTCATATTAACAAAATTGTAATTAAAAGTCAATATTAATCAGAAAAAATTTTGTATTTATAAAAAATATATGCAACATAAAACCATAAATACAATATACTCCCATAAATTAGAAAAGTCAATAGTATTTAATCAAAAAATCCCGAAATTTAAAAAAAATGTAGAATGGCTTGTCCTCAAGCTTTTAAAGAATATGCTATAATTATATTAGAATAAAATTAAAAAATATATGATAAAATAAACAAAAAATGTCAACAATAATAATATATTACTGTATTATTAAAAATTCTACAAAAATAATGAAAAATTCAAAATATTAGAAGTTTTATTCTATAATCATAATAAAATCAGATATAATAACTTGTAATAAGTTTATAAATACTATATAATATTACCTATAATGGAATTACAGAGGTGGATAATATGACAAAAAAACTAGATGCTAATTATATAAGTGAATTAGCAAAAGACTTATCTAATAATATTATTATTGATTATGATGAATTTCCTAAATATGATTTGTTTTTATCTCAAGTAATAGATTTTTTAAATGATAAGTTTTCTGATGATAAATATACTAATAATATAGTCCAAAATTATATAAAAAGTGAAGTAATAACTAAGCCTGAAGATGGTAAAAAAAGAGGTTATACAAAATTACACCTAGTCCAGCTAGTTCTTTTAAGTTATATGAGACCAGTATTGACTACGGAAGAAATTAAAAAGGTTTTCACTATGGCTTTTAATGATATAAATAATAGGGAAGATGATATTATATCTTGGGAAAAAGCTTATAGAATATTTGCAGAAACTCAAAGTAAGAGTTTTAAAAATTTATTGGCTAATTCTTCTATAACAGAAGAAAGTATTAATAATGTGCTTTCTGAATTGAATTTAAATGAAAAAGATAAAAATAGTATTAGTACATTTTTAGTAGTAATGTCATTAATTGCACAGGCAAGCGCTATTAAAAAGTTAGCTCAAAAAATTATTAATGAATTTTATTTAGAGTAAATTTTAAACAAGCCCTAAAATTTTTATTTGCCGCATATATGAAAAACGGGGTGATAAATATGGAAGATATTGTTCAATTAATATCGAATTTAGGTTTTCCAATTGCAATTTCTTTATATCTATTAATAAGAATAGAAGGAAAATTGGAAAATCTTACGATTAGTATTAACAATCTTTCTCAAAGTATAAACTCAATAAGAAATATTTAATTTAAAAAAAGGGTTGTTTGTAACAGCCCTAATTTTATAATTATGTTAACTTGGATTAATATATTTAAAGGTTGGAAGATTATATATGATTAAAAAAGCAGTTGTCAAAGAATCTGTTAGGGGAATAATTGAATATGTTTTAAAAGAAGGAAGTATAGATGATAGATATTTAGGAAGAACTAGGGCTATAGAAGGAACTTTTGCTCATCAAAAGCTGCAAAAATCTAATGAGAAGATTTATAAAAATTATAATAAGGAAGTTCATTTAGAAGAAGAATTTATTATAGATGATATAAGTTTAATTATTGAAGGTAGAGCGGATGGAATAATAATAGATGAAGATAGGGTTTATATAGAAGAAATTAAATCTACATATAGGGATTTAATTAATATAGATGAAGATTATAATGAGCTTCATTGGGCACAAGGGAAATTTTATGCTTATATTTATGCTTTTCAAAATAAACTTAATGAAATATATGTAAGATTAAGCTATTTTCAAATAGAAACAGAGGAAGTAAAAAGTTTTGATAAAAATTTTCAACTTAAGGAATTAGAAGAGTTTATTTATAATATATTAAATGAATATAAAAAAATGATTATTTTAAGTTTAGAATTAAAGGAAGAAAGAGATAAATCAATTAGGGAACTTATATTTCCTTTTGAAAAATATAGAAGGGGACAAAAAAAACTAGCTGTAACCTGTTATAATACAATAAAGGAAAAAGGCATTTTATTTGCACAAGCACCTACAGGAATAGGAAAAACAATATCTACTTTGTTTCCAGCGATTAAATCTTTAGGGGAAGGTAAAGGAAGCAGAATAATGTATCTAACAGCAAAGACAATAACAAGAACTGTTGCTGAAGATACTGTTGAAACTTTAAAAGAAAAAGGTCTTATATGTAGGAATATAACTTTAACCGCTAAGGAAAAAATATGTTTTAAGGAAAAAGCAAAATGTAATCCAGAGTATTGCGAATATGCCCTTAATTATTATGATAAGATAAATGAAGTTATTTATTCTCTATTAAAGGAAGAAAATAACTTTTCAAGAAGTAAAATTGAAAAATATGCTGAAAAATATAAAGTATGTCCTTTTGAGTTATCTTTAGATTTAAGCTTATGGTGTGATTTGATAATATGTGATTATAATTATGCTTTTGATCCAAAGGCTAGATTAAAAAGGTTTTTTGAAGAAGATATTGAAAGTAATATATTACTTGTTGATGAAGGCCATAATCTTATTAGTAGAGCAAGAGAAATGTTTAGCTCTGAGCTTTATAAAAGTAAAATTTTAAATGGAAGTAAGATAACTAAAGGAAAGGCGAGGAAATTATATAAAGTTTTAAGGGATATAAATTCTTTCTTTATAGAATTAAGAAGGGAGCTTCAAGAAAAAGAGCTTAATAGTTTTTATAAAAAGGAAGAATACAAAGAATTATACAAATTGCTTGGCAGATTTTTAAAGGAGTGTGATGAATATTTAATAACTGCTCAAAATACAGAAGGTTATGAAGAAATAAGAGATTTATATTTTGAGATAAGAAGCTTTATTTCAATTTCTGAATTATATGATGATAATTATGTTACTTTAATTGAACAAGAAAAAAGCGATATAAAAATAAAACTATTTTGTATAAATCCCTCAAAAAATTTGGGAGAAATAATAAGAAAAGCTTATTCAAGTATAATTTTTTCAGCTACTTTAACTCCTTTAAGCTATTATATTAATTTATTAGGTGGAGATATTAACAGTTATAGATTGAGATTGCCTTCACCTTTTAATAAAGAAAACTTAAAAGTTTATAAAAATCCTTTAAATATGAGATATAAATATAGGGATAAAAATATAGATAAGCTATGCGAGATAATAAAAAGATTTATTGAAGAAGAGATAGGAAATTATATGATTTTTTTTCCTTCATATGAATATATGAAAAAAGTTTATCTAAGATATATAGAATTATATGGGGAAGAAGGAACAATAATTCAAGGAGAATCTTTAACAGAAGCGGAAAAAGAAGAATTTTTAAGCAATTTTTATGAAGGTGCTAATATAAGTGCCTTTTGCGTAATAGGAGGAATGTTTTCTGAGGGGATAGATCTTCCAGGTAAAAAACTTATAGGAAGTATAATTATAGGGGTAGGATTTCCTAAAATATCAAATGAAACTAATATTATAATGCATTATTTTAAAGAGGAAGGTTTTGATTATGCTTATGTGTATCCTGGTATAAATAAAGTTATGCAGGCTTTAGGAAGGGTAATAAGAAGAGAAGAGGATAAAGGAAGAGTACTTTTAATTGATGATAGATATTTTAATAAAAAATATATAGACTTGCTGCCAAATGATTGGCAGGTGATGGAATAGAAGGGGGAAAAATGAGAGTAATTGATTTAAGTCATAAAATAAGTAATAATATGATAACATACACAAAGGATGAAAGGCCAGAAATATATAACCTGGCAACTATTGAAAAGGATGGATATAATGAAAAGAAGTTAAATATCTGTACTCATATAGGAACTCATATAGATGCGCCAAGCCATTTTATAGAAAAAGGGAAAAATATAGACGAATATAGTGCTGAAAGTTTTATAGGATTAGCTTTAGTGATAGATGTTTCCCATTTAGATAAAATAAGAATAAATGATTTAAGACCTTATGAAAATACATTAAGTAATTGTGACTTTGTAATATTAAAAACTGGTTGGTATAAGTATTGGAATAGAGAGGAATATTTTTATAATTATCCTAGTTTAACTGAAAATGCAGCAAAATGGCTTTGTGAATTTAGTATTAGAGGAATTGGTATAGATGCAATATCTTTAGATAAATTTGACAGTATTGAATTTGAAATACACAATATTGTTTTATCAAGGGGAAGATTAATAATAGAAAATTTAAATAATTTAGATTTAATAAAATCAGATGTATTTACTTTAGTTGCAATACCATTAAAAATAAAGGATGGTGATGGCTCACCAGTAAGAGCTGTTGCCTTAGAAGAGTAATTTTTAGTATAATTCAAATTTTGTAAAGTAAAAGCGTTACTTAAACATAATGTTTTAGTAACGCTTTTTTGGAGTTCCTATATTTATTTTACATATAAGTTGTAGCTGCTATTAAATACTTCAGAAGCTTTTAGTTTTAATATTCCTTCCTTATCTTTAAGCTCACCATTAAAATCAATATAATCTGAATGTCCGTACCATGGTTCTATGCATATAAATGGAGCACCAGTTGCTTTTGTCCATAAGGCTAAGTATGGAAATTTAGTAAAATCCATAGTTATTGATTTATTATTTTTATCTGATTTTAAAGTAATAGTATTAGACTTTAAGGAATCAAAGATTAGGGCATCATATTCAAATAATTTTAAATCTAGTTTTATCTTATTTTTATTGCTTAAAAATTTCTTTCTATCTCTTATGAAATAGCCAGTATTTATATCAGTAAGCATAAGATCAGCATTTTCATTTTCATTAAATTCAAAATAGTAATCCTCAAATTTTTCATTTTTAAATAAAGGACACATAAAAGCAGGATGTCCTCCTATTGTAAAATACATATCTTTATTATCTAAGTTTTTTACTTCATATCCAACCCTTACTCCATTTTCTAAAAGTTCATAGGAAAGCTTTAAAGAAAATTTATAAGGGTATATTTTTAAAGTATCTTCATCCCATAGAAGTTCAAAAATAATTTTAGAATCAGTTTTTTCTATCATATTAAATTCTCTTAGCCTAGCAAGGCCGTGTTGAGGAAGTTCATATTCTTTACCATCTACTCTATACTTACCATTTTTTACTTTCCCTACTATAGGAAAAAGAATAGGTGAATGATATTTCCAGTAGTTTTCATCTCCATTCCAAAGGAACTCAACAGCATCTTTCTTTGTAATTAAATTATTTAGTTCGCCGCCATAAGTATTGGCAGTAATTTTTATATTCTCATTTTCTAATGTATATATCATAAAAACATATCCTTTCTGATAGTATTCATATAAATTATATCATAATAAAATAGAGTTAGAAATCGTTTTAAGCTATATAAATTAAATAGATAAAAATAGGTATAATATAAAAATAGATATAATACTATAGAAGCTATAATAGTATATAATAAAGATGGTACAATAGTAATAGAAAGGAGAATTTAGTAAGAAATATCTATAAGAGATATTTTTCTTAAATATATCGATGAGTGGAAATAGAGAAAATACCAAACTTGAGAAACTTGTGTATTTTATAGTGAAAGTTAACAATGATGATGTATTTGCTTTAGCAGCGCAATTAGCTTATAATCTAATACTATCCTTCTTTCCATTCTTAATATTTATAATGAATCTTATTGCTTTTAGTCCTTTAGATTCTTTAAATATAATAAGTGCTTTAGGGACGTTGCTGCCAGATAATGTTTTGAACTTAATATCTACAACAGTAGAAGAGATAGTAGGAACCCAGAATGTTGGACTATTAGGAGTTTCTATAGTTTTAACAATTTGGTCTGCATCTTCTGGTTTTAGAGGGGTAGTTAAAGGGTTAAATAAGGCCTACAATATACGAGAAAGAAGAAGTTTTATGAAAATGCTAATGATATCAATGTTTTTTACATTAGCTCTTTCAATGGTAATTATACTAGCTCTTGCAGCTTTGGTTTTTGGTAATGTAATTGAAGAATATTTAATGCTTATTTTACCCTTTGAGTCTGTAGTCAATTTATTATGGTATTTAATTAGATATATAGCAGTAATAGTTATTATGGTATTTGTTTTTGCATTATTATATAGATATACTCCAGCTAAAAAGATTCCTTGGAAAGAAGTTATTCCAGGATCAATTTTTAGCAGTTTAGGATGGATAGGAATATCTTTAATATTTTCTTTTTATGTAGATAATTTTGCTAATTATTCAAGGCTTTATGGAAGTCTGGGAGCAGTATTTGCTTTAATGATTTGGCTATATATAACTTCCTTTATTTTGCTTATAGGAGCAGAAATAAATTCTATATTATCAGAAAGAAGAAAAAAATATTAATTTTAGGTATATAAATACATTAACTGGATATAATCAAAGAAGAAAGTCAGGAGGTGTATTAAATGAATAAAATAGTATTATTAGGAAAATTAATTAAGGACCCTGAACTAAGAAGTGTTGAGGGTAGCGATAAAATTTTCACAAAATTTATAATTGCAGTAGAAAGAAATTTTAAGTCATCAGATGGAACTAGGAAATCTGACTTAATACCAGTAACTTTTTGGGGAAGAAAAGCAGAAGTTATTTGTGAATATATGAAAAGAGGTAGCTATATTAGTTTAAGTGGAAGACTTAGAACAGGAAGTTATGAAGACAAGGAAGGCAGAAAAAAATATATTGCAGAAGTTATAGGGGAAGATTTTAAATTTGTTAATAATAGAAGAACTGAAAAGGATACAAAATTAACAGAAAATATTGATAATTTAGCAAATTAGACTAAAAGGTCAACTTACATTTTGTAAGTTGACCTTTTAATTTAATTAATATGAGAATATATTTTTTGATAACATGGTAGTTTTGTCATATCCATTTTGAATACCTTCAATTATTTTAACAGAAGGAGATAAATCACCAATTAGTATTCCACCAACCAATTTATTGTTATTAAAGAATAATTTAATGTATTTATTACCTTCAGGATTAATTGAAGCTATTTTTTCTAAGGATGGATCATCAAAGTTAATTGATCCTGCAGAAAAGATATTTGTTTCCATGGCTGCAAATATAGTAGAAGAAACAAATTTTTCAAATTTTAAATCATCACCAACAGAATTTGCTCCAGCAACTTTACCCATTTCAATTGCAGCTGGCCAATTTCCATAATATATACCATTAAGTTCAGCAACATCACCACAAGCATATATATCAGGTAAATTTGTTCTCATACTTTCATCTACAATAATTCCTCTATTACATTCGATTCCAGCAGTCTTAGCTAAAGCTATGTTTGATCTAACTCCAACTGAATAAATGATCATATCAGCTTTGATTAATTTACCACTTTTTAGTTGTATAGATTTAACTCCATTCTTATCTGCATTTATAAAATCTACAGCTTCTCCTAGAAGAATTTCTACTGGAGAATTAGTTATTATATTTTTAAATAAGTTTGAACCTTCTGTATCTAATTGACGAGGTAGTAGTCTATCAGCTAATTCAATAACAGTAACTTTTATATTTTTCTTTTGTAATTCCCATGCTGCTTCTAAACCAAGTAAGCCGCCACCTATAACAATAGCATCTTTTACATTAGGAAGTTCATTTTTTATTACCTTAACATCAGCAAGTTTTTTGATTGTATGAACTCCTTTAAGAGTCTTATAATTTTCTGAGTTAATTTCTATTTCTGAATCTTCGTATTTAACCTTTGTTGGAGGAACAAAATTATAACTTCCATTTGCTAAAATTAGTTTATCATATTTAATTTCCTCATTATTATCAAGTTTAATTGTTTTCTTATCTTTATCTATAGAATTTACATTAACACCTAAGATTTCGATAATATTATTTTCTTTATACCAATTTTCTTTTTCAAGATAGAAAGTACTATCAGGTTCTTCAGTTATTAAATCTGAAAGTTGAGTTCTAACATAACTATGTTCAGGTTCATTAGAAATTAATTTAATAACAGCATTAATATTTCTTTCTCTTATAGCTTTTGCTGCATAGAAACCAGCTGCACCATTACCAATTATTATAATGCTTTCTTTTGTATCACTAGTAAATTTATTTTCTTCTCTTGGAATTTCGATAAATTGATCACTACCAGCCCCACAAACTGGACATATGTTTGGAACTGTTTCTGCTTCAAATATTTCTCCGCAGACAATGCATTTCCAAAGCTTTAATTTACCGCTGCTGGGAGTATCATCAACACTCTTTTTTTTGGTATCTTCTTCTTCTTTATCAAAGGGAATAAATTCTCTTTTTCCTATTAATGTTTCTGCAAATTTTACCCCAAATTCAAAGGCTTCTTTTAATTCTTCATCAGAAGGTTTAAATTTAATTTTTAAACTTGGTCCAAAGAGTTTCATATTTAATTCATTTAGTCTTGTTTCTATTCTTGGTATAGCTTCACCACTCCAGCCATATGAACCAAAGGCTGCTGCTAATTTTCCTCCATGAATAACTGGGTTTAATTTAGTTAATACATCACGTACAGGTGGAAGTAATTCAGATACTATTGTTGGTGAACCAAATAAGATTCCTTCTGATTCTTCGATACTTGCTACTATATTATCAATATCATTTTCTATAATATTGAATAATCTTACTTCTGTATTTTCAACTGATTCTATTCCTCTTGCAATTTCTTTAGCTAGAGTTTCTGTATAACCATATGCTGAAACATAAGAAATACTTACAATCTTATTTTTATTCTTATCTTCCTTTGGAGTACTCCATTCCTTATAAAGTTCCACAACTTCCATTGGATTTTCAACTAATACTGGACCATGGCCAGGTAAAATCATATCGATTTTTAGGTCTTTTATCTTATCTATAGCTTTTAGTACATAAGGCTTAAAAGGTCCAAAAATCATATCATAATAATATTTTAATGCTTCCATGTAGTGTTCTCTATTTTCAACCTTACTGTTTATTATATTTTCTGAAGAATAGTGAGAACCAAAGGAGTCACAAGTTATTAAAACTTCATCTTCTACAAGATAAGTGTAGATAGAATCTGGCCAATGTAAGAATGGTGCAGATATAAATCTAAGTGTTTTATTTCCTAAGCTTATTTCAGAACCATGTTTTACAGTAATAGCTTCAAAATCCCTATTTGCAATATCTTTTAGAAAGCTTAATGCAGTTGCCGAACCAACAATCTTAGCATTTGGAGAAAGTTCTAGCAATTTTGCAACTGATCCTGCATGATCAGGTTCAGTATGATCAACGATTATATAGTCTATTTTGGTTATATCAATATTTAGGCTTTTTAATCTTTCTAAATATTGATCAAAAAATTGAACTTTAACAGTTTCAAATAAAGCTATTTTTTCGCTTCCCTTAACTACATAAGAGTTATAACTAGTTCCATATGGAGTGTACATAATTATATCGAATACTCTCAGATTAGGATCGAGAGCACCTATCCAATAAATATCTTTCTTTAATTCTAAATGTTTCATAAAACCACCCTTACTTAAAATTAATGTTATTTAATAATAGTTATCTAATAATTAATATTATATGATAATTAATTAACAATATCAATAGATATTTTATTTTTATTTTTAGGAATATTTTAAACACATAAATTTAATTTGTATAAGTCTATTTTAACTATTTTAATGAATATTATTATGAAAAATAGTATCAAATTTAATGAAGATTCTTGCTTTTTTTTAAATAAAAGAGAAAGAAGTTAGTAAATATTTTTATTAAATTAAATTGAATTAATAAAAAAATATATGCTAAGAAAAAAATGTAAAAAAATAAAGAAATATTTTAATTATTAACAAACATAGTTTGACATTGTTTTAAGAAAATGTGTGTTATCTTTAAAATATGTTGAAGAAAGATATTTAAATTTGAGGGGGGAGTACTAATGTATATTGAAAATAGTGTAGGTGGAAACAGTATCAGAGAAGAAAATAAAGAAATGAGGTACTATTATAGGCTTATAAAAGAAGATTTTATGAATGGACATGCATATGGAATAGAAGCAGAAAGGCAAGATTTCATAGAAGATAGACTTGTAAAAATTGAAAGAGAAGAAATTAGGAGAATTTCAAATGTTAAAGAGAAGGTTGAAAAATTACTATATTTATTAAATGATAATTTAGTTTCACCTATTCATATGGTTGACATATTAGGTTCCTATGTTGATAAATATGTATCAGATTTTAATTAGAACTTTTTATAATAGAGCCTTTAATTATAGTAAAATATAATTAAGAGGTGATTATATGATATTAGGAATAGGAACAGACATAATTGAAATAGATAGAATACAAAAAGCTATAGAAAAAAATTCTAATTTCTTAAATAAGGTTTTTACAGAAAGTGAAATTAAGATGTTTAAATCTAAAAATATGAGGTATGAAGTAATTGCAGGGAATTTTGCAGGAAAGGAGGCAGTTAGTAAAGCTTTAGGAACTGGAATAAGGGGTTTTTCTTTAAAAGATATAGAGATATTAAGAGATGATCTTGGAAAACCAGTTGTGATAATTAAGGATAATATAAAAAAGATAATAGGAATTGAACATAGGATTAGCATATCTATATCGCATAATAAAAAAGATGCTGTATCCTTTGTAATTTTGGAGGCGATATAATGCAATATGTAATGTCTGGAGAAGCTTGCAAAAGCTTAGATAGATATGCAATAGAAAATTTAGAAATTCCAAGTATTGTTTTAATGGAAAATGCAGCAAGTGAAATTGTGAATAAAATAAAAGATAAATATGATAATTTTATAATTTTTTGTGGAAATGGTAATAACGGAGGTGATGGATTAGCAATAGCAAGAAAGTTAATATTATTAAATAAAAATGTAACAGTAGCTATAATAGCGGAAAAAGAAAAATATACAAGAGGCTTTTTAGTAAACTATAAGATATTAGAAAAAATAAAAGCAGAAATTATTAAGATAAAAGCAGTAGAAGAATTTGTTAAAATAAATCCCTTAAAATATGATGCAGCTATAGATTGTATTTTTGGGGTTGGCTTAAATAGAGAGTTAAATTATTTTTATTCCAAAATTGTAGAATTTATAAATTCAAATTTTGAAAACATAATAAGTGTTGATGTTCCTTCAGGAATAAATGTTGATACAGGAGAAGTTATGGGAACAGCTATTAAGGCAAAAATTACATATACTTTTGAAGTGATAAAAAAGGGATATATTAGTTATAGTGCTAATGATTATATCGGTAATCTAGAGCTGCTAAATATAGGGATACCTAAGGAAGCTAAGGAAGTGAATTCTGAAGACGTCTTCATGCTTGATAGCATAGATTATAAAAATATATTAAATAAAAGAAAAATATATAGCCATAAGGGGGACTTTGGAAAAGTTTCAATAATAGCTGGAAGTGAAGGGTATACTGGAGCGGCTTATATAGCTGCCGAGGCTTGTGTTAGATCTGGAGCGGGATTAACAACTTTAATATCTTCTAAATATGTACAAGATATATTAAGTTGTAAGCTAGCAGAGGCTATGACATTAAATATAGGTCAGGAAGATAAAGTTAAGAAAACTTTAGAAAATTCTAATGTAATAGCTGTAGGACCGGGATTAACGGAAGCTAGTTATTGTAATATTATTAAGAAAATAGATAGTTTTAATAATAAATATTATGTTATTGATGCAGGAGCTTTAGATATTTTTTCAAAGGATAAGGAATTAATGAACATAATAAAAAATAGGGGGATTTTTACACCTCACCCTGGAGAAATTGCAAAACTTCTTGATAAAACTATTAGCTATGTTGAAGAAAATAGAATAGAAGTTGCTAAAAAATATGCAAAAGAAAATAATATAGTAGTTTTATTAAAGGGGTATAAAACTGTTATTACAGATGGAAATCTTGTTTACATAAATAATACGGGAAATAGTAAAATGGCTTCAGGGGGTATGGGAGACTGTTTAACAGGAATAATAGCATCTTTGCTTGGGCAAAAACATTCCCTTATGAATGCGGCCTTACTTGGAGCTTATATACATGGTTTAGCAGGAGAGGAAGCTGGTAAAAATAAATATAATGTTATAGCTTCAGATATAATAGATAATATTTCAGAAGTTATGGAAAATATGCTTAGATAAATTTCAAAATAAGAATAAAATCCTTATAAAGCTAATATTGTTATAATAAATGATAGCTTTAGGAGGATTTTATGAAAAGAAAGATATTAATTGGACTTTTGGTTTCGATACCAGTTATTTTTATCATATTAATAATAATATTTAGATTAACAGCAGAACCAAGTAATGAAGAAATAATAGAATCATTAAAAAATATTAAAAATTATAGTGCAAAAGTAGAATATATAATTAAAAATTCAAGAGGAGAAGAAAGAGAGGAAACAAATCAATATTATTGTAGCGAAATAGGCGGAAGAATTGATTTTGGAGAAGACAGAATAAAGATTTATAAGGACGATAAAATTTTAGTAAGGGATAATATATCAAAGAAAGAATATGAAATTAATAAAAATATGGATAATTTTCATTCTTTGGCCTTCATGAATGAAATGTTAAATTTACCTATGGCAGAGGGAGAAATAAAAGAAGGACAGGAAGAGTGGGGAGATACAGAATATATAGAGTTAATTTGTGAAATCCCTTTTAAAAATGAACATTTGGATAAAGCTAGAATCTTTATAGATAAGAATAATGAAGTTCCAATTGGAGTGATTATCTATGACAAAAAAGGTAATGACAAAGTAAGAATAATATATAAAGATTTTCAAAAATTAAAAAAAATGGATAAGGAATTATTTTATTAAAAATTAACCAGTTTTATATTTAAATATTTGTAAGTATAAGGAAGTAGATGTGTAAAATACATAAGTTAAATATACTTTTTAAGAATATTTATATATTAAAATTAAAAATTCTTAGAAATACTTAGAAAATAACATTTTAATTTTGACAATACGACATAATTTGCAATATAATTTACGTATACATAGAATTTCTATATGGAGGCAAATTATGTCTAATAAAAGAATTTATTTCAAAAAAAGGGATATTAAAATAAAAAGTGTAAATAAATTTGAAAAAAATAATATAATAAAGTATGAGAATGATAAAATTGATATAGATTTTTTAGAGATGATGAAAGAAGGCTATAAAGAGATGACTAAAATTAATTTGGAGTTTTCACAACTTCCTTTTGAATGTGAACTTGCAGATATTAGGGAATATGAGAACTGGCTTTGCGGAGTGTGATATTCTAATGACCACTATGGTAGTAAAAAGAGGGGATATTTTCTATGCTGATTTAAGCCCTGTAGTCGGATCAGAACAGGGTGGCATAAGACCTGTTATAATAATTCAAAATGATATCGGAAATAAATATAGTCCAACAGTTATAGTTTCAGCTATAACATCACAAATAAATAAAGCCAAATTGCCTACACATGTAGAAATTTCTTCAGAAGAATATGGATTAAACAAAGATTCAGTTGTCTTATTGGAACAAATAAGAACTTTAGATAAAAGAAGATTAAAAGAAAAAATAGGACATATGACAGATAGTGATATGAAAAAAGTTAATAAAGCCCTACTAATTAGTTTAAACTTAGAAAAAGAAGTTTAGTAGCTTAAAAGTTTATAAAGTGTATGTTTAATAATTTAGAAACCCTTTTGGGTTTCTTTTGTTTATAAGAACAAAAGATAATATGATATACAATTTGTTTAAAAGAGTAACATTTAAGATGAATTAATATATGTTTTATTGAAAAAGAATATATATTAAGTATATACAAAAGAAAAGGGCTATGATAAAATAGTTTTAGCAAAATAGGGCAACCTATTCACAGGTAAATTTAAATCTTAGGAGGATGAAAAATGTCAAATAATATTGAGGAATTAAAAGAAATATCAAAAACTGTGCGTGGAGATATTATTTCAATGTTAACAGAATCTCGTTCAGGGCATCCTGGTGGTTCTTTATCTATAACTGATATACTTGTTGTGTTGTATTTTAAAGAAATGAATGTTGACCCAAAAAATCCAAAGGATCCGAATAGAGATAGATTTGTTTTATCAAAGGGGCATGCGGCACCAGCCTTATATAGTGTTTTAGCAAGAAAGGGATATTTTGATCCGAAAGAATTAAATACATTAAGAAAAATTGATTCAAGGTTACAAGGACATCCTAGTATGAAGTCATTACCTGGAATAGATATGTCTACGGGATCATTAGGACAAGGAATATCAGCAGCTGTAGGAATGGCTTTAGCTGGTAAAATTGATAAAAAAGATTATAGAGTATATTCAATTTTAGGAGATGGAGAGTTAGAAGAGGGAGAAGTTTGGGAAGCAGCTATGTCAGCAGCTCATTATAAATTAGATAATTTAACTGCTTTCGTAGATTTCAATGGATTACAAATAGATGGAGATATAACAAAAGTTATGAATCCTTCACCAATAGATAAAAAGTTTGAAGCTTTTGGTTGGAATGTTTTAACTATAGATGGTCATAATTATGAAGAAATAATTGATGCAATAGAAAAGGCTAAAAATTATAAGGGAAAACCAACAATGATAGTTTGTAAAACTGTAAAAGGAAAAGGGGTTTCCTTTATGGAAAATGAAGCTGCATGGCATGGAAATGCGCCAAACAAAGAACAATGCGAGCAAGCGTTAGCTGAAATCGGAGGTAATAGATAATGAGTAAAAAGATTGCAACAAGAGAAGCTTATGGTAGAGCATTAGCATCATTAGCAAGTGTTAATGAAAATATAGTGGTTTTAGATGCGGATCTTTCAAAATCTACAAAAACTGCAGATTTTAAAGCTGTGTGCGAAGAAAGATTTTTTAATATGGGAATAGCAGAAGCTAATATGATGGCTGTTGCAGCTGGTTTATCAACTTGTGGAAAGATTCCTTTTGTAAGTACTTTTGCAATGTTTGCAGCAGGAAGAGCTTTTGAACAAATTAGAAATTCAATATGTTATCCAAAATTAAATGTAAAAATATGTGCAACTCATGCTGGATTAACTGTAGGAGAAGATGGAGCTTCTCATCAAGCTATTGAAGACTTAGCATTAATGAGAAGTATACCAAATATGACTGTAATATGCCCTTCTGATGGAGTTGAAGCAGCAGCAGCTATAAGAGCAATTGCTGAATATGAAGGCCCTTGCTATGTTAGATTAGGAAGAGCTGCAGTTAATATAATAAATGATGAAAATACTTATGAATTTAAAATAGGAAAAGGTGTAACTTTATCAGAAGGAAATGATGTTACAATAGTTGCAACAGGAATAATGGTTGATGCTGCTCTTGAAGCAAAAGAAGAGCTTAAAAAAGAAGGTATTAATGCAAGAGTTATAAATATACACACATTAAAGCCTATTGATAAGGATATTTTAATTAAAGCAGCTAAAGAAACAGGAGCAATAGTAACTGCAGAGGAACATAATGTTATAGGTGGTTTAGGTTCTGCTGTTTCAGAAGTTTTATGCGAAGAATATCCAGTACCTGTACTTAAAGTTGGAGTTAATGATACTTTTGGAGAAAGTGGAACACCAGATAAATTATTAGAAAAGTATGGATTAACATCAGCTAATATAGTAGAAAAAGTTAAAAAAGCTATCTCCTTAAAAAAATAAATTATATATTAATAGCTATTTTACCATGCAAATTATGAAGAAAGAGTTGTTTTGAATAGCAAGAAACAGCTCTTTTTTCTTTCTATTGAAAGTGTATATAAATAGAAATATAATATATTTTTGGATATGCTATATGGAAGGATATAAATTGTAAAGTGTGGGAAAATAATAAAAAATCTAATAGGGGGACAAAAATTAATGAAAGATAAATTAAAAGAATACTTGTTAATTTTTATTGGTGTTATATTGGTTGCTTTAGCCCTAGAATATTTCTTTATTCCTAATGATATTGCTGCTGGTGGAGTAACAGGATTAGCTGTAGTAATAACTCAATATTTACCAATTATTTCTACAGGATCATTAGTTTTTATAATGAACATAATCTTATTTATTGTAGGCTTTATTTTTCTTGGAAAAGCTTTTGGGCTTAAAACAATAATAGCTAGTTTGCTATTATCAGGAGTTATGATATTTATTGAACAATTCTTTAAGCCTTTTGCAGTAACAGGAGATCTTATGTTAGCATCTATATTTGGAACAGCTATTACGGCTCTTGGAATGGGAATAATTTTTAATGTTAATGCATCTACAGGTGGGACAGATATAGTTGCAAAAATATTAAATGATTATTTTAATATTGATGTTGGTAAATCATTATTGGTTGTTGATTTTATTATTACTTTACTAGGTGCTGTTACTTTTGGTTTAGATAAAGGTTTATATGCAATGTTAACTGTAGTTATGAATGGGATTTTAATAGATAAGGTAATAGAAGGATTTAAGAAGTGTAAGGAAGTAGTAATAATAAGCACTGAAAATGAAAAAATATGTAAGTTTATTTTAAATGAATTAGATAGGGGCTGCACATATTTAAAGGGAATAGGAGCATTTAGTGGTGAGGAAACTCGAGTTATATATTCAGTGTTAGGAAGAAGTGAATTTATAAGATTAAAGCAGTATATTGCAAAAGTAGATCCTCAAGCTTTTATAACAGTTGGAGAAGTTCATGAGGTTATGGGAGAAGGTTTTGGAGACCTAGGTTAATATAAATTTCTTTAGTATAGGAGGAAAATGAAAAAATATGAAAACATTTAAAGAATATTTTTTAGCAACGATAGGAGTCGCTATTGTTGTTATTGGACTAGAGTATTTTCACTTCCCTAATGGAATAGCATCAGGAGGGATTTCAGGATTAGCATTAGCTATTAATGCAATTTTTCCAGTAAGTCCTAGTGTTTTTATGTTTATATGTAATTTGGTGCTATTTGTATTATCATTTATTTTTATAGGAGGTTCTTTCGGCCTAAAAAGTATATATTCAGCAATGCTAACATCTGCATTTATGTGGCTTTGCGAGAATATATTTCCACCTATAGTGGTTACTGACAATTTGCTTTTAGCTAGTATCTTTGGTTCGGCAGTAGTAGCTTTTGGTACAGCTATCGTGTTTAATCAAAATGCTTCAACAGGGGGAACTTCAATAATAGCAAAGTTTATAAATAAATTTTTTCACATACCTATAGGACAAGGATTGTTAATTGCAGATTGTACGGTTACAATTTTAGCAATATATTCTTTTGGAGTAGAAAAAGGCTTATTTGGTTTATTAAGTACTGTAATAATTGGTAATTTAATAGATAAGTTTATTGCTGGAATAAATCCAGTTAAGCAGGTGTTCATAATAACTAAGAAAGAAGATTTGATTGTTAGTTTTATTAATAATGAAATTGATAGAGGATGTACAATATTATCTGGAAAGGGTGGATATACAAAATCTGACACAGCAGTAATATATTCAGTTTTAAATTCTAAGCAGTTTGTTACATTAAAACAGTTTATCAAAGAAAATAATCCAGAAGCTTTTTTAACTGTTAGTGATTCCACAGAAGCATTGGGAAAGGGATTTGTAGAATATTAAAAAAGTATTAAAAAAGCAATTATTGTCTATAAATTAAGAAAAATTGTTTTTTTACAACATTGTATTATGTTATAATAACGCTATAGGCTTAAAATTATTTAATAAGCTAGGCGCGAGGTGTTTTAAAATGATTAAGTTTGATAACGTATCAAAGTTATACGATAATAATGTTAAGGCTTTAACTGACGTTAATATAACTATTGATTCCGGAGAATTTGTTTTCTTAGTTGGACCATCTGGTTCAGGTAAGTCAACTTTTATAAAGATGTTAATAAAGGAAGTAGATCCAACTGTTGGAGAAGTATATGTAGCAGGGACTAAACTTTCTAGCATTACTAGAAAGCAGATTCCTTATTACAGAAGAAAGATTGGTATGGTTTTTCAAGATTTTAGACTTATTCCAACTTTAAATGTGTATGAAAATGTAGCTTTTGCTATGAGAGTTGTAGAAGCATCCCCAAAAGAAATAAGAAAAAGAGTTCCAATGGTATTATCATTAGTTGGATTATCACATAAATATAAGATGTTTCCTAATGAACTATCTGGAGGAGAACAACAAAGAGTTGCATTAGCAAGAGCGATTGTAAATAATCCTTCAGTTTTAATTTGTGATGAACCAACAGGAAATTTAGATCCAGAAACAGCAAAGGGAATAATGGATTTATTAGAAGATATAAATAGAGGCGGAACTACTATAGTTATGGCAACTCATGCTAAAGAAATAGTTGACCATATGAAAAAGAGAGTTATAGCTATAGAAAAGGGCTATATAACTAGAGATAGCAGAAGGGGGATGTACGAAAATGAAGATTAATTCAATCAAGTATTTTTTTATAGATGCTTTTAAAAGTCTAAAAAGAAATAGAACCTTAAGTATAGCTGCTATTATAACTGTACTTATAACATTTTTTATATTCGGTACATTTGCCCTTTTGGGATTAAATTTTGCTAGAGCAGTAGAAGATGTAGCTTCAAAGATAGAAATTAAGGTATATTTAAAAGATGATATAAAGCTTGTAGATCAGAGAGAAATAGAAATAAAGCTATCGGAACAAGAAGGAGTAGAGGAAGTAATATATGAAAGTAAGGAAGAAGCTTTCTTAAATTTTAAGGAAAGTTTTAAAGATAATCCAGGATTAATACAAGGATATGATTTAGAGAAAAATCCTTTACCAAATTCATATATTGTTAAATTAGAAGCTCCTGAATATGCAGATTCAATAGAAGAGGCTGTTAAGGATATGTCTGGAGTAGATGATATCACCAATCAAAGAGATATGATTGAGAAAATCGGTTCCTTTGTAAATGCTGTAAGAGGAATTGGGATGGTACTTTTTGTAGTATTTATTGGTGTATCAATTTTCTTAATAACTAATACTACAAAGATAACTGTATTTTCAAGAAGAAGAGAAATTGGAATAATGAAGTATGTCGGTGCTACAGATTGGTTTATAAGATGGCCATTCATTATAGAAGGTATAGTTATTGGATTAATTGGTTCAATATTATCAATAATTTTATTATTTTTTGCATATAGATCAGTATATAATTACATAGTTTCTAGTGTATTTATTGCAAATTTAATTTCACCAAGCTTTATATTTGGACCTCTAGGATTAGGATTTATATTAGGTGGATCTGTTATTGGTGCAGTAGGAAGTGCCTTTGCTTTAAGAAAATTCTTAGATGTATAAAAAACTGAAATAAAAGATAGAATAAATTATATAATATTAAGTGGAGATAATTCTCCACTTAAAACATATTTAAGACAAATTTATAATTATATTTATGTTTATAATGTTTTTGAAAGGAAGTATATATTATGGAGGATAAAAATAATCAAGTAAAAAAGCGCAGTTTGAAAAAGCCAATAATTATTAGCTCAATAGTAATTATCTTCTTATTTTCAAATATATCTTTATTTTATTTGGGTAATATCCTTGCTATGAATGGAGTAACTATAGGAAATGTTAGTAAAGATGTAGCAAGTGATTTAAACGATATAAAAGATGTACAGAAATATGAGTTATTGTTTCAAGTTAGAAATGCATTATTAGCAAAATATGATGGAGAAATTGATGATGACAAACTATTAGAGGCTGCAATAAAAGGAATGACTGATTCCCTTAATGATCCATATACAGTATTTATGAATGCCGAGGAATATAAGCAGTTTATGGAACAAAGTGAAGGAGAATTTGTTGGTATAGGAGCTCATTTAGGAATTAAAGACGATAAAGTAACAGTAATTGCTCCTTTAGAAGGCTCACCAGCAGAAGCTGCAGGCCTGCAGTCAGGAGATGTAATAATAAAAGTAGATGGTAAGGAATTAGTAAATCCTACTTTAGATAACACAGTTGCAATGATAAGAGGAGAACAAGGTACTAAAGTAACTTTAACAGTTGAAAGAAATAAAAATAAGACATTTGACATTGTAATTACAAGAGATGTAATAAAGGTAGAAGCTGTAAAGGGCGAAATGGTAGAAGATAATATAGGATATATTCAGATAACCTCTTTTGATGAAGATGTGGCAGATGAATTTAAAAATAAAATTGTAGAATTAAAAAATGACGGAATGAAGGGAATGATTCTTGATTTAAGAGGAAATCCTGGAGGATTTTTAAATGAGGCAGTTGAAGTTGCATCACAATTTATAGAAAAAGGAAAGATTATCACTTATACAATTGATAAATATGATAATAAGGTAGAATCAAAATCTATAGGTGGAGATGCAATAGGTATGCCTCTAGTAGTATTAATTGATGGAGGTAGTGCTTCAGCTTCAGAAGTGGTAACAGGGGCTTTAAGAGATTATGGTGTGGCTACTACTGTTGGAGAAAAGAGTTTTGGTAAAGGAATAGTTCAACAATTAATAGAATTTGAAGGTGGAACTGTAGGATTAAAAGTTACAACATCAAAATACTATTCACCAAAAGGAGAAAATATACACAAAATAGGAATAACTCCAGATATAGAAGTTTCTATACCTGAAGAAGTTTTAAAAATGGAATATGATAGAAGTATAGATACACAATATTTAAAAGCATTAGAAGTATTAAAAGAAAAGATGAAATAGGAGGCTTAGATGGATTTAATATTATATATTTTGAGGGCTGTAGCTTATGCCATAATTGAGCCTGTTCATATGATTACTCTTGTTGTTTTAGGCGTAATATTTTATTTTAGAAATAAAAAAGTATCAATGATGCAAAAGTTGACTCTAGGGGAAAGTATAAATTCTCCCCTAGAGCTTACTCTTTCCCAGTTATCATTAGGAATAATAGCAGGAGCTATTGCAAGTGTAATTCTCGGCTTATTAGGTGTTATGTTCGATGAAAATTCAGGAATAGAATTTATATTCTTGGTATCAATAGTTCTCTTATTTTTTAAGAAAAAATATATGTGTTTTTCTTATTCAAGTTCTATATTGGGATTGATAAGTATTTTATCTAAGTTTTTTGCAGACATAACAAATACCGAAGTTTACTTAAATATTGATATATTAAGCTTAATGACTTTTGTTGGTATAATGCACATAATAGAAGGATTTTTAGTTATGGCAGATGGCAGCAGAGGAGCAATTTCTGTATTTACAAATAAAGATAATAAAATATTAGGTGGATTTGCATATAATAGATTTTGGCCTTTACCAGTTGCTTTATTTATAATTTTTTTAGGAGATCCATCAGGTACAATGACTACATCTATAGAAACCCCAAACTGGTGGCCGATACTAAACCATAAAGAAACTATTTTAATCTTGGCTAGTACAATAATTTCTGCAATTCCTTTTTACGGTGTTTTAAGTTATAACTCAATAACTTTTACAATGAAGAAAAAAGAGAAAACTCTTTATTCAGGAGTTGGAATATTGATATATGGATTAATATTGTCGATAGTTTCTCAGCTTGCTGTTTATGGAATTGTTGGACAAATTGTAGTTATAATTTTTGCTCCAATTGGACATGAACTTATGCTTAAAATACAAGAGAAATTAGAAAAGCAGGGTAAATACATATATTATACAGATGATAGTGGTGTTTCAGTCTTAGAGGTATCTCCATATTCTTATTTTTATAGAGATGGAATAAGAAGAGGAGACAGAATAATAGAAGTAAATAATGAAAAAGCATTATCAGAAGTTGATGTTATAAAGGTTATAAAAAAAGAATTAAGAGAAATACCTATGAAAGTAAAAAGAATTTCCGGGGAAATAGTCGATTTAAGGATTATTCCAGAGAAAAATAGATTAGGAATATTATTAGTGCCTAAAATGGTACAAGATAATAAAATGTATAAAGTAGAAGAAAATAACTTTAAAAAAGTATTAGAAGAAATGAAAAGAAAGAAATAGTATATAAACTAGAAAAAAATAAAAATGATATGTTCTATTAACTAATAGTTGCGTAAGAAGTTTAAGTTTATAATAACTTTTAATTGATCTTTATAGTTAATTACATATCATTTTTATTTTTTTATTTATCTTGGATTCGGCAAGTAATGCCGAAAGGCATTGAAATTAAAGGATTTTTTGTTCAAAAAAATTAAAAAGAAATCATCCCTTTTTAGTGTTAAAATATAATTACAAAAAACAAAACACAA
>NZ_JAHLPS010000063.1 GCF_018918055.1 Caproiciproducens sp. MSJ-32 | reverse complement strand
ATCCAAATGTTATTTGGGTTTATTAAGTATACTCAAAAAAAGACCTAACGGTATAAAATATCATAATAAATGTAAATTTATTCATAAAGAAAACAAAAATGGCAAGTAGAAACTTTTTTAAAATTTACTTGCCGAATTCAAGATTAACCCTTGCTTGTGGAAAATATAGATTTAATAAATTAGAATTTGGAGAAGTTTGTGGTTTACCAAGATTATTAGATCTTGGTCAATGTAATGATGTTTATTCAGCAGTGAAGATTGCGACTTCTTTAGCAGATGCCTTTGATACAGATGTAAATTCATTACCATTATCAATAGTTTTATCATGGTATGAACAAAAGGCAGTAGCAGACCTTTTAGCTTTATTATCAGTTGGTGTTAAAAATATGTATCTAGGACCATCATTACCAGCCTTTTTATCTCCAAATGTGTTGCAATATTTAGTTGATACTTTTGGTTTAAAACCTATTAGTACACCAGAAGAAGATTTAAAATCTTGTCTTCAACAAATAGTATAACTTATTTAATTTAAATATTAGATGATCAAAAAGAAATACAATTGATTTTACACAATTGTATTTCTTTTTATTTATATCAATAAATTTGACTATAATCACAGTTTTATATGTCAAATGTTTATATAATATACACATAAAGAATAAAGAACTTGTTTGGAGGGTATTATATGAATAAATTAAATGCTAATTTAAGTTTAGGAGAATGCGTAATTATTTATCCTGCTATTGTAGAAAGATTTAATGAAATGAATTTAGATTATTGTTGTGGAGGTAGTCAAAAGTTAGAAGAAGCACTATTAGAAAAGGGAGTTAATGTTGAAAAATTTATAGAAGAAATAAATGAAGAATTTGAAAAGTTTAAATTTAATAATAAAGAATATGTAGATTGGAATGAAAAAACATCTGAAGATTTAATTTATCATATAATTAATACACATCATGCAGCTACATTCCAATTACTAAAGGAAATAGATCCATTACTATTAAAAATATTTAAAGTTCATTTTCATCATATGCCAGAAACACTAATTAAAGTTCATAAGCTTTTTGGACAATTAAAAGCTGAATTAGAAGAACATTTAATAAAAGAAGAGAAAATTCTATTCCCTGCTATGATAGAATTTGAAAATTCAAAAGATGAAGTGAAAAAAGAAGAATTAGCTAAAGAGATAAAGTCCTTTATTGATGAACATGAGGCGGCTGGAGATATACTTAAGGAATTAGCAGAAATTACAGATGATTATAGAATTCCAGAATGGGCATGTACAACATTTAAACTAGTATACTTAAAGATGCATGATCTTGAAAAAGACTTATTTATTCACATTCATAAAGAAAACAATATCTTATTTAAAAGATTTTAGAGAATAATATTATGAATAAAAAAGGAGAATAATTATGGAAAAGAAGAGATTTATATTAGATGGAACTCATAATAGAGCTGTTGATGAAGATAAAATTAAGCAATTAACAACATTTTTATCAAAGTTAAATAAAGAAGGACTAACAGATGAATTAAAGGCAAAAGGCTTAAAATTGGTTAAAGCAATAAGTCCATTAGAACTTTCTATGGCAGAACAATCCTTAATTGATGATGGTATGGATCCAGCAGAATTAAGAACATTATGCGAAATTCATATGATGGTTTTAAAAGATGAGCTTGAAAAATTAAAGAGTAATATAAGCAAGGGGCACCTGTTATTCACAATGGTTGAAGAACATGATTTAATTTTAGGATTTTTAGATGAAATAGAAAAAACCACCAAGGAAATACTATCTATGGATAAGTATGATGCTAACAGAGAAGAATTTAGAAAAATTCCAGAACTAGCGTTAAATTTATTAAATGCAGAACCTCATCATAGAAGAGAAGAAAATGTATTATTCCCAGAAGTTGAAGCAAAGGGAGTAACTGGTCCAACAAGAATAATGAGAATGGAACATGAGGGGTTAAGAAAGAAAAAGAAAGCTTTAAGAGAATTAGGTGATGCAGTAGCCACTATGGATTTTGAAGAATATAAGACTGAATTAAAGAAAATTTCTGGTGAAATTGTATATGAATTAAGAGACCATATTTTTAAAGAAAATTATATACTATACCCAACAGCTTTAGAAACTATAACTAGCGAAGAAAAATGGGCTGAAATGAAGGAAAGATGCGATCTTTTAGGGTATTGTACATTTACACCAAACGAATTAGTTTTTAATATTGAATAATTATAATTAGAATAATTCCTCCTAGCTAATAATATTAATTTTTAAAAATTATATTTTATAGTATAATTAATATTAAAGAAAACTATTAGTTAGGGGGAATTGTATTGAGTTGCAATCATTGTTGCGAAAAATGTGCAAGCAGATTATATGCCCATGAAGTACCGATTTTTGAATCTCTTTCTGAAGAAGAATTAGAAAGGGTTATAAATATAAGAAAACATATGTCATTTAAAAAGGGAGAAAGTTTGTTTTTAGAAGGAGATAAGGTATCCAAGCTATTTATAATAAATGAAGGAATGGTTAAAATAACTAAAAGTACAACTAATGGTAAGGAGCAAATTATAAATATTTTAACTGTTGGAGATTTTCTTGGAGAAAGCAATATATTAGGAGATACTCTTGAAAGCAATGTTTCAGCAATTGCCGTTAAAAATACATCAGTATGTACAATTTCAAGAGAAGATTTTAATGAATTATTATTTAAGAATCCAACTATTTCTTTAAAGCTACTTTCAGAATTAAATAAGAGATTAATAGAAGTAGAAAATCTAACAAGTAATTTATCAAATAATAATCCTGAAGCAAGGATATGTTGTATGTTGTTAGAGTTTGCAGATAGATATGGGAAAGAACAAGTAAATGGTAAGGTAGAAATTAAATTACCTCTTAATAGGGAGGAAATGGCTAATTATTGTGGAATTGCAAGAGAAACATTAAGCAGAAAATTAAGTTTATTAGAAAGTGAAGGCATAATTGAGGCTGTAGGAACTAAAAAAATCATAATAAATAATTTAAACTCTTTAGAAGATTATATTATTTAAACTTTACATAAGAATTTTAAAGAAAGGGAATATTATTCATATCTATTCAAATGAAAAAACAGATATTAATAAAATAGATATAGGAATTGCTCTATGTCATTTAGATTTGTCTTTGCAAGAATTAGGAGTTATAGGCGAATTTAAATTTATAAATCCTAAAATAAAATCAAAATATAAATATATAGTTTCTTATGTTATATAGAAAATATGATAAAAGTTATATTAAAAATATACAAAAATAATTAATAATATACAAATCCGCCTTAAGATAATTGATATTATAAAGCTGTAAGGGTTAATTAATAATACAAAAGGGTGGGATAGATATATGATAGAAAATGATTTAAAAATAATTTTAAAAGAAAGAATTAATAAGACAATAAAAGAAGCAAGTAATGAGGAAATATATTTAGCTTTACTTGAATTAACAAAGAATAAAATTAAAAACACACCTTCTATTAAAGGAAATAAAAAATTATATTATATATCTGCAGAGTTTTTAATAGGAAAATTACTATCAAATAATCTAATAAATTTAGGAATTTATAATGATATAAAAAATATTTTAGAGAAGAATGGCAAAAATTTAAGTGAAATCGAAGAAATTGAATTAGAACCTTCATTAGGTAATGGTGGTCTTGGAAGACTAGCGGCATGCTTTCTAGATTCTATTGCAACTTTAGGATTAAGTGGAGATGGGATAGGATTAAATTATCATTTTGGTTTATTTAAACAAGTGTTTAAAGATAACAAACAAAAGGAAGAAAAAAATCCTTGGATAACTAAAGAAAGCTGGCTTACTAAGACAGATATACAATTTGACGTTTTATTTGGAGGCTTTAAAGTTAAGTCAAATTTATATGATATTGATGTAATTGGATATAATAATGGAAAAAATAAATTACATTTATTTGATATAGATACTGTTGACGAAAACATTGTAAAAGATGGTATAGACTTTGATAAGGAAGATATAAAGAAAAATTTAACTTTATTTTTATATCCTGATGATAGTGATGAGGCAGGACATTTATTAAGAGTCTATCAACAATATTTCATGGTAAGTAATGCAGCTCAATTAATCTTATTAGAAGCAGAAGAAAATGGTTATGATCTTAGAAATTTATATGAATATGTTACTATACAAATAAATGATACACATCCATCAATGATAATTCCTGAATTAATTCGTTTGTTAGGAATGAAGGGAATTGGCACAGAGGAAGCTATTAATATAGTTAGTCAAACCTGTGCTTATACAAATCATACAATTTTAGCTGAAGCTTTAGAAAAGTGGCCTATTAAGTATATAGATAAGGTTGCCCCTCAATTAATGCCGATTATAAGAGAATTAGATAATAGGGTAAGAGCTAAATATAGTGATGAAAGAGTTTATATTATTGATAAAAATGAAAGAGTTCATATGGCCCATATGGATATTCATTATGGATATAGTGTAAATGGAGTGGCAGAATTACACACAGAAATATTAAAAAATGAAGAATTAAAGCCATTTTACGATATATATCCTGAAAAATTTAATAATAAAACTAATGGAATAACCTTTAGAAGATGGCTGCTTCATTGTAATAATGAATTATCTAATTTTATTTCAGAGTTAATAGGAGATGAATATAAAAAGGATGCAAGCAAATTAGAAGTTTTGCTAAAATATGCTGATGATAAAGAAGTTTTAAGAAAATTAGATAATATAAAGACTAATAATAAAATTAAGTTAAAGAAATATTTAAAAGAAACACAAAATATTGAAATAGATGAAAATTCAATATATGATATTCAAATTAAAAGACTTCATGAATATAAGAGACAGCAAATGAATCTTTTATATATAATTTATAAATATTTAGAAATTAAAAAGGGAAATATTCCGAAAAGGCCTATTACAGTAATATTTGGTGCAAAGGCAGCTCCAGCTTATGTTATAGCTAAAGATATAATTCATGCAATTTTATGTTTACAAGAAATAATAGAAAAAGATGAAGAAGTCAATAAGCATTTAAAAGTTGTTATGATAGAAAATTATAATGTAACTAAGGCAGAAAAATTAATACCAGCTTGTGATGTATCTGAGCAAATTTCCTTAGCTTCTAAAGAGGCATCAGGTACAGGAAATATGAAGTTTATGTTGAATGGAGCTTTAACTTTAGGAACAGATGATGGAGCAAATGTTGAAATTCATGAGTTAGTTGGTGATGAAAATATATATATTTTTGGAGCATCAAGTAAGGAAGTTATAGAACACTATAAGAATAAAGATTATGTGTCAAAAAAATATTATGAAAAAGAAAATATTAAAGAATTAGTAGATTTCCTAGTAAGTGATAAAATGCTTGAAGTTGGGGATAAGGATAATTTAAATAGATTATATAATGAATTAATAAATAAGGATTGGTTTATGACCCTACTTGATTTAGAAGATTATATTAAGACAAAAGAACAAGTATTTAAAGATTATGAATCTAGGGAAATATGGAATAAAAAAGCTTTAATCAATATAGCAAAAGCAGGATATTTCTCATCTGATAGAACAATTGAACAATATAATAAGGAAATATGGAAATTAAAATAATAATTAAGGGAGCAGCAGAAAGCAGCTCCCTTTTAACTATAGTTAAATTAGCTGTGAATTTCTTAAAAAAGAGCAATATAAGTTATTTTATTAAAATATTAATACATAGCATAAAATTTTATTAAAATAGACAAAAAGACTAAAAAAATTAACCTTGACTTTCTTTGACTTTAATAATATAATACAAGTGTAAAGAGAAAATAAATATAAAATATTATATTAAGGAGGTTGTGGTTATGTTTGGATTAATTCCTTATACTTTTGATGAATTTAGAAGAATAGATTCTTTCTTTAATGATGTTTTTGAAAGAAAAGTTTCAGATATTAAGGTTGATATTAAAGAAACTGAAAATGAATATTTACTAGAAGCAGAATTACCAGGGTATAATAAGGAAAATATAAATCTTGAATATAAGAATAACTACCTAACACTTTCAGCTGTAAAAGAAGAAATTATAGATAATAGCAGAGGCAATTATATAAGAAAAGAAAGAAGTTATGGCAAGGTATCTAGAACTTTCTATATAGAAAACCTTGATAAAGATAATATTAAAGCAAGGTATAAAGATGGAGTTCTTCAAGTAATTTTACCAAAAATAGAAAAATCAATTGAAGAAAGTTCAAGAATAGAAATTGAATAAAAAAGGTGCACAGTTCTTAGGAGCTGTGCACTTTTTTTAGAAATTCTTAAGAATTAGAATTATCTTTTCTTTAGAATTAATAATTAAAATAAAAGCATATTAAAATTTAAAATATTTTTCTCATGTTTTATAATGTTGGTATTACTAGAAAAAAGGAGAGAGTTATGAATACATATAATATTTTAGTTGTTGAGGATGATATTGAGATAGCAAAGGCAGTGGAAATATATTTAAAAAATCAAGGATATAAGGTCTTTGTTGGGCATAATGGAAAGGAAGGACTTGACATAATAAATAAGGAAACTATTCACTTAGCTATTGTGGATATTATGATGCCAGTTATGGATGGTATACAAATGACAATTAAATTAAGAGAAAAATACGATTTCCCTTTAATTATGCTTTCTGCAAAATCAGAAGAGATTGATAAGATAATGGGGCTTAACATAGGAGCAGATGATTATGTAACAAAACCTTTTGCACCTATGGAATTAATAGCTAGGGTAAATTCCCATATAAGAAGATATTCAAGATATTTAGAATTAATAAATAATGGGGGTAAAGCAGAAGAACATAAAGATGAAGTATTTGCAATAGGGGGATTAGAGTTAAATGTTGATAAGGTAGAGTTAACTGTTGATGGTAAAGCTGTTAAGCTGACTCCTATTGAATTTAAAATACTACAATTACTTATGAAGCATCCAGGAAGGGTTTTTTCTTCAGAAGAAATATATGAGAGGGTATGGAATGAAAAAGCAGTAAGTACAGATACTATAATGGTTCATGTACGAAATATAAGAGAAAAAATTGAATATGATCCGAAAAATCCAAAATATTTAAAGGTGGTGTGGGGAGTTGGATACAAAATTGAAAAAGTATAGTAACTCATATAAAAAGCTTGGAATTAGCAGTATAATTATTTTATTAATAACTATATTATCAGTAATAATATTTAATAATTATAATAAAATATATAATTTATCTAAAGCAAATAATACTTCAAATAATAATTATGAATACATACAAGATACATTATACAGAAGTAATTTTGTTTTATATAAAATGTTAAAAGAAAAAGAAGAAGGAAAGCCAATATCTTATGGAAGTTTATATAATGAGATTTTAGAAAGTAAATATCAAAATGGAAATCTTCTTAGGGAAGGGGCTTTAAGAAGGGCAGAAAATAAACTGAAAAATTTAAAAAACTTAGATTATTTTATAATTAATAAAGCTAGCAAATTTTCTATTACAAATACAGATAAGAAGTTAGAAGACTTTATTAAAAACGTAGATAATAAAGATTTAAAAGATTATTATAGATACTATATTGTAATTGATTTTTCTTTAGAAGGAAAAAGCAGTGTTTTAAATACTAATAACTATTCCTATAATCAAGATTATTATTATAATAATAATGATAAATTAATTAACGAAGTTTTTAGGATAGATAAAAATATTAAGATTGATAATCCTAAAGATGTAACTATTGTTTATGGAATACCAAAAGTACTAGTATATGAACATGATATTATCGCTTATGAAGATAACAAATTTGAGTATGATAAAATAGCTGGTATTTTAATATTTTATATGTTTATTGCCTTTGCAGTAATTGCTTTAATAGCCTTATTTATTCCTTATAAAAAGTCTTTAGAAGATTTAATTATAGGAAAAGTTATCAATATTCCTTTTGAGATACTTATTATTTTACTTAGCTTTGAAGCTGCTTCAATAGCTTTAGCTCCTGAAATATTATATAGAACTTTAAATAACAGCCAAATAATAGAAGGATTTGCTGGCCTTGGTGTATCAGAAAATATTGTAAAATCAGCTATAAGCATTTTTAATATATTCTATTGGTTAATCTTATTCTTAGCAGTTTTTGTAGGAGTAACTTTAATAAAATATATCTTTGGAAAGGGCTTTATTAAATATATTAAAGAAAATACTTTAATAGGTAGAATAACAAGATTTTTAATTAAAAAATCAAGAGAAGGCTTAGATAACTTTGCAAGTATTGATTTTAAAGAAGAAGGAAATAAATATATCCTTAAATTAGTAGGAATAAACTTTATTATAGTAACGATATGCTGCCTATTATGGGTTGCTGGAATCTTTGCTGCTATAGTTTATTCAATCGTCTTATTTTTTATTTTAAGAAAATACTTATTTGAATTAAAAGATAAATACAGTATTTTATTAAATGCAACAAATAAAATTGCTGAAGGAAATTTAGATATAGAAATAACAGAGGATTTAAAAATCTTTGAAGCTTTTAAAGAAGAATTATTAAAAATTCAAAGAGGATTCAAAAAGGCGGTAGATGAAGAAGTAAAAAGCCAAAAAATGAAGACAGATTTAATTACTAATGTTTCTCATGATTTAAAAACTCCTTTAACTTCTATAATAACTTATATAGATTTGCTAAAGGATGAAAATTCATCAGAAGAAAATAAAAAACAGTATATTGATATTATAAATAAAAAGGCACAAAGATTAAAAATATTAATTGAAGATTTATTTGAGATGAGTAAGGTATCAAGTAATAATATTTCATTAAATATAATGGATATAGACATTATTCAGTTGATAAAGCAGGCTGAAATTGAATTACAGGATAGGATAAATGAAGTAGGCTTGACTGTAAAATGGAATATATCTGATGATAAAATAGTTGTTCCTTTAGATAGTCAAAAAACTTTTAGGGTATTTGATAATTTATTTAACAATATAATAAAGTATTCAATGAGAAACTCAAGGGTTTATGTTGATATTAATAATAAGGATGAGGAAGTAGAAATAATACTAAAGAATATTTCAGCAGTTGAAATGGATTTTACTGAAGAAGAGATTGTAGAAAGATTTCAAAGGGGAGACAAATCTAGAAGCACAGAAGGTTCTGGCCTTGGCCTTGCTATTGCAAAGAGTTTTGTAGAAGCTCAAGGGGGAAGCTTTAAGATAGATCTAGATGGAGATTTATTTAAAGTTATAATAAGATTTAAGCATAAGCCTAGAACTTTTATTACTATATAATAGTTTAATTTAAAAAATAAGTTGTAACTATATGTTACAACTTATTTTTTATCCTATTTAGAATTTAACAAAACTTCTGAGATGCTGGTTTATTTTTATAGTATTAAGACAAAGGTTCCTAGGGTGATTAAAATTCCACCAATAATAGTTTTAGCTGTTACTGCTTCTTTTAATATTAAGAAGGCTAAGACCATGCTTATAACTACACTAAATTTATCTATAGGAACTACTTTAGATGCATCTCCTAATTGTAGTGCCTTAAAATAAAATAACCAGGATAGACCTGTTGCAACACCTGATAAAATAAGAAATAGCCAGCTTTTTTGAGTTATGTTAGGAATTTCCTTATAGCTTCCATTTAAAAATACTATTCCCCAAGCCATTATAATAATTACAACTGTACGAATTGCAGTAGCTAAATTAGAATTGACATTTTGAATTCCGAGCTTTGCCAATATTGAGGTTGCAGCTGCAAAAAAAGCTGATAGAAATGCGTAAATAATCCACATAAAGATACTCCTTGTTTAAATTAATATTATTAATATATGTGTAAAAGAATAAAATTGCTATTTAATTATATAGTAAAAATTACACAGAATAAATGATTAATATTTTCAATAAATAATTATTTTCAATTAAAAATATTTTGTTGTATAATAAACAAAGAACAAAATCAATAGTACATATTTTATTTTATATAAAAATAGAAGTACAGGAAAGGAGACATCTTTGAAAAATTTATTTATGGAGATAGATAAGTTAAAGACTGCCTCACTGATTACTCGATTAACAAATGATGTAACTCAAGTTCAACAAATGTTTAATATGGCATTAAGGGCAGCAGTTAGATCACCTCTTATGGCAATAGGAGGAATAATTATGGCGGTGAGATTAAGTTTAAATCTTTCTACTATTTTTACAGTGTCTATACCAATTATAGTTATAGGTATAATAATAATTTTAAAAAAATCTATGCCTTTGTTTATTAAAGTTCAAAATAAGCTAGATGATATTAATCTTGTTATGCGTGAAAATATTTTAGGAGTTAGAGTTATTAAATCTTTCAATTTAGAGGAAAAACAAAAGGAAAGGTTCAATAAAAAAAAATAAAGAATTAACAGTTAGTAGTATAGCTTCTCAAAATATGAATCTAGTTCTTTCTCCTTTTACACAACTTATTATGAATTTAAGCGTTGTAGCAGTTTTATGGTTTGGAGGGAGGATGGTTTCATATCAAACTTTAGAGCTAGGAAAGATAATGGCCTTTGTAAATTATATGATTCAAATAATGCATTCTACTGTTATGGTTATAAATCTTATGATGAACTTTTCAAGAGCAAAGGCATCAGCTGATAGAATTAATGAAATTTTAAATATGACTTCCTCAATTAAAGAAAAGGAAAATGCTAAGAAATTAGAAGGATACGATATTGAATTTAGAAATGTGTATTTTAAATTCAATGAGGAAAGTGAAAATGTATTGGAGGATATATCCTTTAGTATAAAAGAAGGCGAACATATAGGTATTATAGGCCCAACGGGTTCAGGAAAAAGTACCATAATAAGCTTAATTCCAAGATTATATGATATATATAAGGGAGAAATATTAATTGGTGGAATTAATGTAAAAGAACTAAAACTAAAAGAATTAAGAGAAAATATAGGAATTGTTCTTCAAGAGAGTTTGCTTTTATCAGGAGATATTGAAGGAAATATTAGGTTTGGAAATAATTTTGCAACTTTCAAAGAGATTGAGAAAAGTGCTAAGGATGCCCAAGCTTATGAATTTATTAATAAGAAGAAAAATAAATATAAGGAAAAAATAGAGCAGAGAGCTAAAAATTTATCTGGGGGGCAAAAACAAAGGCTTTCTATTGCAAGAACTTTAGTTAGAAATCCTAAAATATTAATTATGGATGATGCATCTAGTGCCTTAGATATGAAGACTCAGTCTAAGCTTCATGAAGCAATAAAAAATAGAGATGCTGGAGTTACAATTATAACCATAGCTCAAAGAATATCTGCGGTAATGGATTCAGATAAAATAATTGTATTAGATGAGGGGAGAATATCAGCTATTGGTTCCCATGATGAATTAATTAGAAATAACGAAATATATAGAAGTATAGCAGTTTCACAATTAGGAGAGGAGGTGCTTTCAAATGTCTAATAGCAGGGGATTGCTAATAGGAAATACATCAGGAAGGGGAAGAGTAAATATTAAGGCTGGAAGCAAAGAAAAACTTAATAATCCAATGGAAACAACTAAAAGACTATTAAAATATCTTGGAGATAAAAAATACATTTTAATATTAGCCTTAGTGTTTTCAATAAGAAAAGATCTTTTTGAAAGTATTCAAAAGCTGCCAGTAAATTATTATGATACTCATTCAAGCGGAGATTTAATGAGCCGACTCACAAATGATGTTGATAATATTAATAACACTTTATCACAAAGCATTATTCAGTTTGCTTCGGGTCTTATTAATATAGTAGGTATGATTATTGCGATGCTATTATTAAGTCCAACTTTAACTTTGATTGGATTAATAAGTACTCCTCTTATGTTTATAATAACAAGAACTATTATTAATAAAACTCAGCCGATATTCTTGAGAAGGCAGAAAGAGTTAGGAGAATTAAATGGATATATAGAGGAAATGATATCTAGTCAAAAATTAACCTTTTTATTTGGACAAGAAGAAAAAGTAAGAAAGGAGTTTAGTAATAAAAATAAAGCTTTAACTAAAAGTGCAATAATAGCGGAAGCAATGTCTGGTGCAATGGCTCCAACAATGAATTTCATAAATAATTTTACATACTTTTTACTTGCAGTATCTGGAGGGATATTAATTCTTAAAGATATAAACATTACGGTTGGAACTGTATTTACTTTTATTCTTTATATGAGGAATTTTAATAGGCCTATAAATGAAATTTTAAATATAGGTAATACAATTCAATCAGCTTTAGCAGGAGCTGAAAGAGTTTTTGAAGTTATGGATGAAAAAAAAAGAAAAAGATAATAAAAATGCTAAAGAGTTGGAAAAGGTTGAAAGAAATGTTTTGTTAAGAGACATAGAATTTTCATATACTGAAAAGAAAAAAATACTAAAGGGAATAAATATAAAGGCTGAAAAGGGACAGACGATTGCCATAGTAGGGCCAACAGGTTCAGGTAAGACAACTATTATTAATTTATTAAATAGATTTTATGATGTAGATGCTGGAAGTATATTAATAGATGAAGAAAATATAAAGAATTATTCTTTAAAAAGCCTTAGAAAGTCTATAGCTATAGTGTTACAAGATACATTCTTATTTGAAGATACTGTAAGAGAAAATATAAGATATGGAAGATTGGATGCCAGTGATGAAGAAGTAGAAAAGGCAGCAAAATTAGCCAATGCCCATCATTTTATTAAACAGCTTCCAAAAGGATATGATACTGTATTGAGGGATAATGGAAGTAATTTATCTCAAGGACAACGTCAACTTTTAGCGATAGTAAGAGCAATGATATCAAATTGTTCAAATTTAGTATTAGATGAAGCAACATCCTCTATTGATACAAGAACAGAAATTCAGCTTCAAGAAGCTTTAAAGAAGCTTATGGAGAATAAAACGACTTTTATAATAGCTCATAGGCTTAGTACAATAAAAAATGCAGATAAGATAATTGCGGTAAAAGATGGGAGAATAATAGAAGAGGGAACTCACGATGAATTAATGAAACAGAAAGGTTTTTATTCAGAATTATATAATAGTCAATTTAGTCAGTTTAATTTTAAATTATAAAATTTCAGATTTTTATAAAAATAGTAATTGACAAATAATGTTTTTAGTGGCATAATAATTGAAAATGAACAAATGAATAATGAATGAATAAATATACATCTTTAAAACGATACAGAGATATCGATAAGATTATATAATTGCAATGTTTAAATGTTGGTGCTGCTTTTATGTTTGTCACCTTTATTTTGCATATTTATACCTTGTCGATATCGACAAGGTTTTTTTTTAAAATAAAAAGGGGGGGCTATATGTTTAATGTAAAATGCAATTTGCCAAAGAAGATAATTGAAGGCTGTCTGACTAATAAATATACTATTTTTCCTGCCTTTTGTGATGTACATGTTCACTTTAGGGAACCGGGGTTTTCATATAAGGAAACAATAAAATCAGGCAGCAGGGCAGCGGCCAGAGGAGGGTATTCAGCAGTATGTACAATGCCTAATTTAAATCCTGTACCTGATACTCTAGAACACTTAAATGAACAGATAAAAATAATAGAAAAAGATTCAGTTATTAATATTTATCCTTTTGCCTCCATTACTATAAATCAAGATGGGAAAGAACTTTCTGATATGAGAGAAATGGCCGGGAAAATACTAGGTTTTTCAGATGATGGAAAGGGAATACAGGATGAAGAACTAATGAAAAAAGCTATGAAAAGAGCAAAATCCTTAGGAAAGATTATAGCAGCTCATTGTGAAGACAACAGTTTGCTTAATGGTGGGTATATTCATGAAGGAGTTTATGCTAATAAGCATAATCATAAAGGCATCTGTTCAGAAAGTGAATGGAAGGTTATTGAAAGAGATTTAAGATTAGCTAAGGAAACTGGCTGTGCTTATCATGTTTGTCATATTTCTTGTAAAGAAAGTGTTGAGCTAATAGGCAAAGCAAAAGAAGATGGAATAGACGTTACTTGTGAAACTGCTCCTCATTATTTAGTCCTTGATGAAAATGACTTAGAGGAAGATGGCAGATTTAAGATGAATCCTCCATTAAGAAGTAGGGAAGATAGACTTGCTCTCATTAAGGGAGTTCAGAATGGAACAATAGATATGATTGCAACGGATCATGCACCTCATAGTATTGAGGAAAAATCAAAGGGACTTGAGGAAAGTGCTTTTGGTATTGTAGGAATTGAAACAGCTTTTCCTGTGCTTTATACAAAATTAGTAAAAGAAAATTTAATAAGTTTAGAAAAGTTAATAGAGCTTATGGCTATAAATCCGAGAAAAAGATTTGGAATACCTTTAGGAGATGATTTTACAATATGGGATTTAAATGAAGGAATAGTTGTTAATTCAGAAGATTTTCTTTCTAAGGGAAAGGCAACTCCTTTTGAAGGTATGAAGTTAATGGGGAAATGTATTGCAACAATTTGTAATAATAAAATCATTTATATTGATGAAATTTAAGGAGGAGTAAAAATGGCAAAAAGAACAGATATTAAAAAAATAATGATTATTGGATCAGGTCCTATTATTATTGGACAAGCAGCAGAATTTGATTATGCAGGAACAGAAGCTTGCCTTGCTCTTAAGGAAGAAGGTTATGAAATAATTTTAGTAAATTCTAATCCTGCAACTATTATGACTGATGTAAGCATAGCTGATAAAGTTTATATGGAACCTTTAACTCTTGAATATATTGAAAAAATTTTAAGATATGAAAGACCTCATGCAATAGTTCCAGGTATTGGCGGTCAAACTGGTCTTAATATGGCAATACAGCTTGAAAAGAAAGGGATACTTAAGGAATGTGGAGTTGAACTTTTAGGTACTAGCAGTAAGAGTATAGAGATAGCTGAAGACAGAGAATTATTCAAAGAAATGTGTGAAACTATTGGAGAACCAGTAATTCCTTCTAAGATAACATATAACCTAGAAGAGGCTAAAAAGGCTGCTAAGGAAATTGGATATCCTGTTGTACTTCGTCCTGCATTTACTTTAGGAGGTACAGGTGGAGGATTTGCAAATAATGAAGAAGAGCTTATTGAAATTGGTATAAATGCTTTTAAGCTTTCTCCTGTTCATCAAGTATTAATTGAAAAAAGTGTTAAGGGATATAAGGAAATTGAATTTGAAGTTATGCGTGATTCAAAGGGGAATGCAATAACAATCTGTGGTATGGAAAATGTTGATCCAGTAGGTGTTCATACCGGAGACTCAATAGTTGTTGCGCCTATCCTTTCATTAAAGGAAGAGGATAAAAAAATGCTTCAAGATAGTGCAATTAAAATTATAAAGGAATTAAAGATAGAAGGTGGATGTAATGTTCAATTTGCTCTTAATCCTTATAACAGTGAATATTTCTTAATAGAAGTAAATCCAAGAGTTTCTCGTTCTTCAGCTCTAGCATCTAAGGCAAGTGGATATCCGATAGCAAAAGTTACAGCAAAAGTAGCAGTTGGTATGGAATTAGAAGAAATAGAAGTGGCAGGTGGAACTGCAGCAATAGAACCTAGCCTTGATTATATAGTTGCAAAATTCCCTCGTTTCCCCTTTGATAAATTTCAAACAGCTTCCAATAAACTTGGCACTCAAATGAAGGCAACAGGGGAAGTTATGAGTATTGGGTCAAATTTGGAGGAATGTTTCCTAAAAGCTGTTCGTTCTTTAGAAATAGGGGTTTGCCATTTATATCTTTCAAAATTTGATGATATGTCAATTAGTGAATTATTAAATTATATAAGTGATTTTAAGGATGATAATATCTATGCAATTGCTGAGCTTATAAGAAGAGGAACTTCGATTGAAGAAATTCATAAGCTTACTATGATAACTAAATTATTTCTTGAAGCAATAAAGAAAATTATAGATATGGAAAATAAAATAAGAAAAACTCCTTTTGATAAAAATATATTAAAAGAAGCTAAAAGAATGGGCTTTTCAGATAAATATATTTCTAAACTATGGGGTTGTGATGAGATAAAAATTTATAAGCAAAGAAAAGAAGAAGGAATTATTCCAATTTTTAAAATGGTTGATACTCTTCATACCGGAAAATATATTCCATATTTTTATTCATCTTATACAGGAGAAAATGTATCAAAACCAACAGATAAAAAGAAAATAATAGTTCTTGGTGCAGGTCCAATCCGTATTGGACAAGGTGTTGAATTTGACTATTCAACAGTTCATGCAATACAAACTATTAAAAGGGCTGGATATGAAGCAATTATTATCAATAATAATCCAGAAACAGTTTCAACAGATTATACGATAGGAGATAAACTTTATTTTGAACCTTTAACTGCAGAAGATGTTATGGCAATAGTAGATTTTGAAAAAGTTGAGGGAGTGATTGCAAGTCTAGGTGGTCAGACAGCAATTAATCTTGCAGAGCCTTTAATGAAACGCGGCGTTAAAATTATAGGAACTGATTGTGAAGCAATAGATAGGGCAGAAAATCGTGATAGATTTGAAAAGATACTTGGGGAGCTTAATATTCCACAACCTAAGGGAAAAGCCGTAACAAATATAGAAGAGGGAGTGAAAGCTGCTGATAGCATAGGTTATCCGGTTTTAGTAAGACCAAGTTTTGTGCTTGGAGGAAGAGCAATGCAGATTGTAGCAAATGAAAAGCAGTTAAGACAGTATTTAAAAACTGCTGTAGAAATAGATTTAGACAAACCAGTATTGGTTGATAAATATATTCAAGGAAAAGAAGTAGAAGTTGATGCTATATGTGATGGTAGAGATGTATTTGTACCAGGTATTATGGAACTTGTTGAAAGAACAGGAATACATTCAGGAGATTCAATAAGTGTTTATCCTGCTTTTAGTATATCAGACAAGGTAAAAGGAAGAATTTTAGAATATACAAAGAAGCTTGGGTTAGCAATAGGAATAGTTGGTCTTTATAATATACAGTTTATAGTTGATAAAGAGGATAATGTTTATATTATAGAAGTAAATCCAAGATCTTCTAGAACAGTACCGTTCTTATCTAAAGCTACGGGTTATTCCCTAGCAGATATTGCAACAAAAGTTATTCTAGGAAAATCCTTGAAAGAAGAAGGGATATTTGATATATATCCAAAGGAAAAGAACCGTTACTATGTAAAAGTTCCTGTATTCTCTTTTAATAAAATAAAAGGATTAGATGCTTATTTATCACCAGAAATGAAATCCACAGGGGAAGCGATTGGTTATGATAATAAATTAAATAGGGCATTATATAAGGGGCTTCAAGCTAGTGGCATGCAGCTTAAAAATTATGGTACAGTCTTTGTAACTGTAGCGGATAATGATAAGGAGGAAGCTCTTCCTCTTATTGGTAGATTTTATAATCTAGGTTTTAACATTAAAGCAACAAAAGGTACTGCAAATTTCTTAAAGAAGTATGGAATACATGCCAGTATAGTAAAGAAAATCAGTGACGGAAGTAATGAGATATTGAACTTAATTCGTCAGGGAAGCATTGCTTATGTAATTAATACAAGAAATCTTGCTTCAATGAAACAAATGAGTGATGGACAATTAATTAGACATTGTGCCACTGAAAATAATGTAACCATACTTACGTCTCTTGATACAGTTAGAGTTCTTCTAGATGTTCTTGAAGAAACTACACCTATAATTTCGACAATAGATGCATAAAGGGTGAATTATGAAGAAGATAAAGTATAAAGTAATTAAAAATATAGAATTAAATGATAAGGTTATGGAAATGACCCTTTTGGGAGAAACATCAGGCTTAAAGCCAGGTCAGTTTGTTAATATTCAACTTGAAGGATTACATTTAAGACGGCCTATCTCTGTTTGCGATATAAAAGGAGATAAATTAATAATTCTATATAAGGTTGTTGGAAAAGGAACTGAATTTATGAAGAATATTCAAGGAGGATACCTTGATATATTAACAGAACTAGGGAATGGTTATGATTTATCAAAATCAGGAGATAAGCCTCTTCTTATAGGGGGTGGAATTGGAATTCCACCAATGTATTACCTGGCAAAAAAATTAATTGAGGAAGGAAAGAAGGTTAAAGTAATTCTTGGCTTCAATACTAAAGATGAAATTTTTTATGAAGAAAAATTTAAAAATTTAGGGGCGCAGGTATTTATAACAACTGTAGACGGCTCTTATGGCAGCAAGGGATTTGTAACAGATAAAATGAAAGAGGTAGATTATTCTTATTTTTATACCTGTGGCCCTGAGCCTATGCTTAAGGCTGTTCATAAAATTAGTAAGACTAGTGGGCAATTTAGTTTTGAGGAAAGAATGGGCTGTGGTTTTGGAGCTTGTATGGGCTGTTCTTGCAAAACAATTACAGGATTTAAGAGAATTTGCAAAGAGGGACCTGTTCTAGATAAGGAGGAGATACTATGGAAAGATTAAGGGTTAATTTATGTGGAATAGAGCTTGATAATCCTGTAATAGCTGCTAGTGGAACTTTTGGATATGGTTATGAGTTTGCAGAAATTTATGATATCAATTGCCTAGGTACCTTTTCTTTTAAAGGTACCACCAAAGAAGCTCGTTTTGGAAATCCCACTCCACGAATTGCAGAATGTACTGCTGGTATGATAAATGCGGTGGGGTTGCAAAATCCTGGTGTTCAAAAGGTAATTGATGAAGAACTGCCAAAACTTAAAAAATGTTTTAATAAAAAGGTTATGGCAAATGTAAGTGGATTTTCTATTGAAGATTATGTATATACTAGCGAAAAGCTTGATAAATGTGAACAAGTTGGTTGGATAGAAGTTAATATTAGCTGTCCTAATGTTCATGGAGGAGGGATGAGTTTCGGTACTTGTCCTGAAACTGCTGCAGAGCTTACAAGGGCAGTTAAAAAAGTTACAACAAAACCTATAATATTGAAATTATCTCCTAATGTTACGGATATTGTATCCATAGCTAAGGCTTGTGAAGAAGCAGGTGCAGATGGAATTAGTCTTATTAATACTCTTTTAGGAATGAGAGTTGACCTTAAAAGCAGGAAGCCTGTTATAGCCAATAAAATGGGGGGATTTTCAGGAAGCGCCATCTTTCCAGTAGCTCTTAGAATGGTATATCAGGTAGCTTCAGCAGTTGAAATTCCGGTAGTAGGAATGGGGGGAGTGTCAAGTGCAGAAGATGTAATTGAAATGATGCTTGCTGGTGCAACAGCAGTTCAGGTGGGAGCAGCTAATCTTGTAAATCCTTATGTTTGCAAGGAGATAATAGAAGAGTTGCCTAATGTAATGAAAAAATATAATATAGATAATTTAAAAGATATTATTGGAGGAGCATTGTAATGGGAAAGGATGTTATTATTGCCTGTGATTTTCAAAGCAAGAAAGAAGTATTTGAATTCCTCGATAAATTTAAAGGGAAAAAGCCTTTTGTAAAGATTGGGATGGAACTTTTTTATTCAGAGGGCCCGCAAATTGTAAGGGAAATTAAAAAAAGAGGTCATAAGATATTTCTTGATCTTAAACTTCATGATATTCCAAATACAGTAAAAAAATCAATGGCAGTTTTATCAAAACTTGATATAGATATTTGTAATCTTCATGCTGGGGGAACTATTACTATGATGGAAGCTGCCCTTGAAGGTCTTAGAAGATCTGATGGAACAAGACCTATTTTAATTGCTGTAACTCAGTTAACTTCAACAGATGAGGAAACTATGAAAAGAGATTTATTAATATCAGAGCCTATTGAAAAAGTTGTTATGCACTATGCTAAAAATGCAAAGAAGGCAGGACTTGACGGAGTTGTATGCTCACCTCTTGAGGCAGAAAAAGTACATGAGTTTTGTGGAAAGGATTTTTTAACTGTAACTCCAGGAATACGTTTTGTAGATAGTGAATTAGGTGATCAAAAACGCATCATGACCCCAAAGGATGCTAAAAAAATTGGCTCAGACTACATAGTTGTAGGAAGGCCAATTACGGCAGCTTTAGATCCGGTCGCTGCTTATATGAGATGTATAGAAGAATTTGTTGATTAAGGGAGATGAAATAATGGAAAAACTAATAGCAAAGGATTTACTTAAAATAAAAGCAGTGTTCTTTCGTCCAGAAGAGCCTTTTACATGGGCAAGCGGAATAAAGAGTCCTGTATATTGTGATAATAGGCTTACTCTTAGTGATATAGATGTACGTAATCATGTAGAAGAAGGTCTTGCAAAGATAATAAAGGAAAATTATCCTGAAGCAGAAGTATTAATGGGAACTTCAACGGCAGGTATCGCCCATGCAGCAATCACGGCTCATCTTTTAAATATTCCTATGGGATATGTTCGTTCAAGCACAAAAGGTCATGGGAGGCAAAATCAAATTGAAGGCAGGCTTGAAAAAGGGCAGAAGGTTGTAGTCATTGAAGATCTTATTTCAACGGGTGGAAGCGTAATTGATGTTGTCAATGTATTACGTGATGCTGGGGCAGAAGTTTTAGGTATTGCTAGTATATTTACATATGGAATGAATAAAAGTATTGAAAGGCTGGAAGAAGCAAAGGTTAAGAATATCTCCCTTACAAATTTTGATGTAATTGCTGAAGTAGCAGCAGAGGAAGGATATATTAAGAAAGAGGATATAGTAAGATTAATTGCTTTTAGAAATAATCCATCAGATAAGAGTTGGATTGGTGGTGTAAAGAAATAATGAAAAGCCTTATTGATATACTTGATTTTTCAGTAGAGGAAATTGATGAACTTATATATCTTGCAAATGATATTATAGATAATCCTAAAAAATACAGTGAAATATGCAAGGGGAAAAAACTAGCAAACTTATTTTTTGAACCTTCTACAAGAACTAGACTAAGTTTTGAAGCTGCTATGTATGAACTTGGTGGAAATGTAATAGGTTTTTCTGAGGCGGCAAGTTCGTCAGTATCAAAAGGAGAAAGTGTAGCTGACACTACAAAGGTTATAAGTTGTTATGCTGATATAATTGTAATTCGCCATCCAAAGGAAGGAGCTGCGTATGTTGCAGCTAATAATACATCTGTACCTGTAATAAATGCTGGTGATGGAGGTCATTGTCATCCAACGCAGACTCTTGCAGACCTACTTACAATATATAGGGAAAAGGGAAGATTAAAGGACTTAACTATAGGATTTTGTGGCGATCTTAAATATGGAAGAACTGTTCATTCTCTTATAAATGCCCTAACAAGATATGATAATATCAATATGGTCTTTATATCACCAAAAGAATTAAAAGTTCCAAATTATATTAAAAAGGACCTTCTTGAGAACAAGGATGTTTCATATGAAGAGACTACTAAGCTTGAAGAAGTTATTCCAAAACTTGATATTTTATATATGACAAGAATTCAAAAAGAAAGGTTTCTTAATGCAGAGGATTATTTAAGACTTAAAGATAGCTATGTTTTAACTCCTGAAAAGCTTAATGGAGCCAAAAGTGATATGTCGATAATGCATCCTCTTCCTAGAGTTAATGAAATCAGTGTTTCTGTAGATAAGGATAGTCGTGCTTGTTATTTTAAACAGGTTTTAAATGGGAAATATATAAGAATGGCCCTTATAATAAAACTTTTAAAAGAAAGTATGAATTTTAACTTTGATTTTATAGGATATGTTGATCCTAATACAATGGTAAATATAATGAAAGATAATAAAAGAATTAGAAATTTAAATACAGAAAGGCATAAAAGATTAACAAATTTAATTAAATGCAATAATCCAAGATGTATAACATCTACTGAACAGGAGCTTGAACATATATTTGAGTTAAGGGACAAAGAAGATGAGATTTATAGATGTATATATTGTGAAGCAAAAGGAAATAGGTAAATAATAAAAATAATACTGAGAAAAACTTAATAAAGTTTTTCTCAGTTATTTTTGTATTTGTGCTAGTGTGTTTTAGGACCTTATTTATATTCTGTATGATTTGATGGTTCTTCATCTGCGAATGGAGTTTTTTCGTTAGCTTTATTTTGTATTCTTTTTTCATAATTAGAAGAAGTCGGATCAGAAGTATAGTTTATATTTTTCTTTTTATTTTTCATAATTTAACCTCCTTGATATATGTCAATATTTATAATTCCCTTTTATTAATTAAAATATTAATATATAATTTATTTGTTAGTACTTATTATGCTTTAGACTAGTAAAATATAATTTTTATATGATTTACATATAGGAAGATTTAGGAGAGAAAAGATGAATGTTTTAATTGTAAATGATGATGGTATTAATGCAAGAGGGATATATGACTTAGCAAAAGAAATATCCAAAAAGCATGAAGTTACTGTAGTAGCACCAAGGGAGCAAAAAAGTGCATCAAGTCATTCTATATCAATACATAATCCAATAAAAATAAGAAAAGAAAATATAGATAAGGATTTTGAAGCATACAGTTTAGTAGGTACACCAGCAGATTGTACCCAGGCAGGCTTATCCTTACTATGCAAGCAAGTAGATCTAGTTATATCAGGAATTAATAGAGGTCTTAATTGTGGGACTGATATTTTATATTCAGGAACAGTTTCTGCAGCAATAGAGGCTTCAATCTATAATGTTCCAGCAATAGCTTTTTCTATGGAAGTAGATTGGACAAGGTGTGATGAGGATTATACTATAGCTGCTAAGCTTGCTGGAAAAATTGTAGACATAGCAGAAGAAAAATACTTAAAAAATAATGTAGTGTTAAATGTTAATATACCTAATCTTAAAGAAGAGGAAATAAAAGGGGTTAAGGTTTGTAAGTTAGGAAAGTCTACATATAAATCTGAATATGTGCTAATTGAAGATGCTGAAGAAAAAACTTATGAAATAAGCTCAAATAGAAATAAAATTGAACAAGAGGATACTGATTTATTTTATTTATCAAAAGGATATATAGCCATAACTCCATTACATTATGATTTTACAAATTTCAAAATGTTGGAGGAGGTAACTAATATATTTGAAATGAGGTAGATTAGTAATGGATACAAGTAGTACAAAGGAAATTCTTAAAAGTAGAAAAAATATGAAGATTAAGTTATTGTTAGAAGGTACACTAATTGGATTTCTGGTAGGGTTTGTTATAGTGTTGAATAGATTAGCAATAAGTAATCTTACAAGATATTTTAATAATTTTTATGATTTTGGAAATCAATCAATAATAAAGTCGATAATAGTGATTATAACTTTAACTTTTATAGGTTATTTAGTTGGAATTATGGTAAAAAGAGAAGAAATGATATCTGGTAGTGGTATTCCTCAAATAAAGGGAAGAGTAGTAAATAAACTTAGGTTAAATTGGTTTAAAATACTTATATATAAATTCCTAGGAGGAGTAATAGCATTAGCAGCAGGTTTATCTTTGGGGAGAGAAGGTCCCTCTGTTCAAATTGGTGGGGCTGTTGGAGAAGGAGTTGCTGATTTAACATATAAGAAAGTTAAAGTTAAGAAAGAATATTTGATTACATCAGGTGCTTCGGCAGGATTAGCAGCAGCTTTTAATTCCCCTTTATCTGGAATGATATTTGCTTTAGAGGAAATACATAGAAATTTTTCTCCTTTAGTTCTTTTGCCAGCAATGGCATCAGCAATCGCAGCTGATTTTGTATCAAAAAGATTTCTAGGAATGGAACCATCTTTGAATTTTGAGAGATTACAAGTATTACCTTTAAAATATTACTGGTTATTAATAATTCTTGGAATTTTGACTGGAGTAGCAGGAACTATATTTTCAAAAGGAATATATTTATTTCAAGATCTTTATGGAAAATTTAAAAAAATACCAATTGAAGTAAAAATAATGTTTCCCTTCTTTGTGACAGCTTTAATTGGCTTATTATTTCCATCCTTATTAGGAGGAGGACATGATACAATATTAAACTTAACAGTTGAGGATAATTCAATTTGTATATTAATATTACTTTATTTAAGCAAGTTTTTATTGTTGATGATAGCTTTTGGCTCAGGAGTACCAGGAGGGATTTTTCTTCCAATGCTTTTACTTGGTGCTATTTTAGGTAATATTACAGGTGTATTTTCTTTTACATTTTTGGGATTAAATAAAGAATTTATTGTTAATTTTATTGCTTTAGGAATGGCTGGTTATTTTGCAGCGGTGGTGAAGGCTCCAATTACAGGAATAGTTTTGATAATGGAAATGACAGGTTCATTTAATCATATTTTATCATTAGGGTTAACAGTAATAGTTTCTTATATTACTGCAGACTTCTTAAAAAATGAAGCAATTTATGAGCTTCTACTTGAAAGATTATTAAAGAGGAAAGGGATTAAAGAAGAAGCTGATAATACAAAAAAAACTATTTTAGAATTTCCAATTGAAGCGGGGAGTATTGCTGACGGGAAGTATGTAAAAGACATAGAGTGGCCAAAAGATTGCTTGTTAGTTTCTATAAAAAGAGGTGAAAAAGAAATAATTCCAAAAGGAAAAGTTCAACTTTTAAGTGGAGATTATTTAGTGGTTATAGTTACTTTAGAAAAAAGAATAGAAATATTTGAAGAAATAAATAGTATTACATTGGTAAATTAGAAAGCTAAATATAAAAATAGTAGATAGTATTTAATAATAAAACTTATCTACTATTTTTATTTAATAATATTTTTTATATTGAATCAATATATTCAATAATAGAATTTTTTAGAGCTTCAGCTATTTTTTCCTTTCCTAAATCAGAGGTAAGATATCTTTCATCTAAAATATTACTTAAAAAGCCTAACTCTACTAGAATAGGTGTTGCAGTGTTAAGTTCTAGAACTGCAAGGGCATTCTCCTTATTTTCATAAGTTTTTAATCCCCTGTCTTCACTATAATTAAGGGCTACTAAATTATTTTGTACAATAGTTGCAAATTTAAGGCTTTCTTCCATTTCAGCTTTATACCATGTTTCAATTCCTCTTGCAGAAGTAGAGTCATAATTACTATTGCAATGTATTGAAATGAATAAATCAGCCTTAAATATTTTAGAAATTTTTATTCTTTCTTTTAAGCTATCATTAGCGGTACCTAAATAGGGAATAGAATCATTAGTTCTGGTGTAAACCACATTAATATTTTCATCTTCTAATAATTTTCCTAGCTTTAAGGAGATATCTAATACTATATCTTTTTCAAAAATCCCCTTAGTACTTTTTGTTCCAGTATCCCAATCACCATGCCCAGGGTCTATGCATACTGTAATTGTGTCTTCATTGTTATAAGAAGCAGCAATCTTTTTATTTATATAAGTGTTCTTTTCATGTTTAGATTTTATTATAATAAAAAGAGTAGATATAATAATAAATAAAGTAAATAAGCAGAATAAATTAAAAATTGTTTTTCGTCTTTTTTTACGTTTATATAATAGTTTTCTCCTTTCTGAAATATTGAATTCTTTCATATCTTATACCTCAAATAACTATATTTTTATATTTATTATACTTAACATAACAACAAATGTAAATAAATGGAAATAAAATTAACAAATTTATAATATTATCCATTAAGGTATATTGATTAGATATAATGCTTTATATAAAATTAATATAGAGTTAAATAAAGAGGGAATAAATATTTAATAAATTTATATTGGTAGTTGTAAAATATATATTTATTTTATTAACTACCAATTATTTTATATAAATTTATATAAAATTAGTTTTTGTTTAATAATAATTATTAAATAAAAGTATATAGTAATTATTTTACGATTGTTGTATAATATTTATGCGAAAGATAAAATACAAAATTATTAACAATATAGTAGAAGGGAAGAATTATGTTAGAAATTGATTTAAAAAGGATAAAAGAAAACCCATTCCTTATTAAAGATATAGAAAATCCAACTGAGGATTTAATTATTGAAGCTGTTAATAAAAATGGATTGGCAATAAAATATATAAAAAATCCAAGTAATTTAGTAAAGGAATATGCTATTAGGAATAATCCCTTGGTAGTGGAATATATTGAAGATCTAGATGAGGAAAATTCTATATTAGCAGTAAGATTACTATGGAATTCATTAAAGTATATTAAAAATCCTACAGAAAAGGTTAAATTGGAAGCAGTAAAAACAAAGGGGTGGGCAATTCAATTTATAGAAGATCCTAGTGAGGAGATTCAGCTCTTAGCAGTAAGAAAAGATTATGATGCTATTAAGTATATAAAAAATCCTAGTTTAAAGGTTCAATTAGAGGCTATTGAAAATTATTGGGCAGCTATAAAGTTTATAGATAATCCACCTTTAGAAGTTAAAAGAGCAGCCATAAGAAAAAATGAAGAAGCCATAAATTATATTTATTATGATATAGATGAACTCAAGATATTAATTGGAGATAATATAAAAATAGTTAAATATGTTTTTGATTCAATAACAGTAGATTTTGTTGTTGATATAGTAATAGAGAAGGTAAGTCAGGAAGAAATAGACGAGAAATATCTAATAGACTTTTTAGAACTAGAAATATTAGAAATGAATAAGATAAATTTTATAAGAGAATATGGAAGTAAAAAGGCTAAGATGTTATTAGTTGATTATGAACTTTCAAGATAAGAGGTGACAGAATGAAATTTTCAGAAGCAAAAAATGCTATAGAATTAGTTTTAGAATCAGGAAGTGTACCCTTAATTATAGGGGAAGCTGGTATAGGAAAAACATCATTAGTAAAAAAGATATGTAAGGAAGAAAATTATTATTTAGTTAATATAGATGCTAACCTTTTAAAAGAAGGAGAAATTGGTGGCTTGCCAATAGTTGAAAATGGAAGAACAACATATGCTGCCCATTATAAGTTGTTAGAAATAGATGAAGCATTACAAAGTGATAAATACAATGGAGTACTTTTATTTATAGACGAGCTTAATAGATGTGAGCATGCAGTACAGCAGGAACTTATGAATATCATTTTAAATAGAGAAATAAACAATTATAAGCTTGCTGAAAATGTAAAAATTGTAGCAGCTATGAATCCATCAAATAAATATGATGGATATGAATATTCTGATTATCAAGTAGTAGATATGGATAGTGCCCAAGAGGATAGATTTGTCTGGATAGAACTAACTTCAGATATTAAAGAATGGATAAACTGGGCAATGAGCAAAGAGGGAAATATAAATGAAAATATAATAGAATTTTTATCTACTTTTCCTGAATATTTGAGCACCCCAAATTCTAAGGAAGCAATTAAAGCTACTCCAAGAAGCTGGGAAAGAATTGGAAGAGCATATAATGTATATATAAAAAATCCAAATAAATATTCATTAAATACTTTATATAATATTGTAAAAGGTAATGTTGGAATTAGTATAGCTACAGATTTTATTAATCATATAAAAAATATAAAAGATAAAATTATTAAGCCAGAAGAGTTATTTGCTTATGAAGTTTTACCTTTAGAATTAAGAGAAGAATTAAGAAATGAAAGCCATTCAAGGCTATATATAATAGCGAAAAATTCATTAAGATATTTAGAAGAAAATAATATAGATAAAAATAGAAAATTATATGGCGATTTATTAAATTCCTATCCTAAAGATTTAAGATTAGGAATAATGAAAGAAGTTAAAATAGATGCAAGTGAAAAACTATATAAGGATCTATTAAATGAGGAAAAGTTTCTTGATGCTTTTTTTGCTATATTTGAATAGGGATGATAGTTATGGAATTTGAAAATATACGTGCAGTATTATTAGAAAGAGCTTATAATATTAGAAATGGATTTGAAGATATTACTTTTGAAAGAGACTTTTTTTCCCTTGTAGAAAGTATCATTGTATCTATGATTCAAGGAGAAGATAATTTCTTTGGACAGTTTTTGGTAAAAATTGAAAGAGGTATAAAATATGATATTACTTGGCCTCTTGCAACAGTGCCAATGCTTAAGGGATTTAAGTTATATTTTAATCCATTACTATTTTTAGAATGTAACAAGAGAGAAATGGTAGCCTTATTTAAACACGAAATATATCATATAATGTATGGTCATCATGAAAGAGAGAAAGAGCTTAGAAATAAATATACTACAACAGCTGTAAACATGGCATTAGATATATCTATAAATCAATTTATTAATAATATGCCTCCAGAAAGTTATAGATTAGAAAGATTTAATTATGAATTTTATGCTTCCTTAAAAGAAGATAATTCAATAGAGTTATATGCAGAAGAAATTGATAAAATCATTAAAGAGAAATTAAAAAATAAGATGAAGTCTGATGATAAGGATATTGGAACAGTAATTGATATTTCTAAAGCTCATGATGCCTGGGAGGAAAGTGATTTAAATTCAGACTCAATAAAAGAAATGACAAAAAAAATAGCTGTAAGCTCCTTAAAGAATAAAGCTCCAGAAGATATTAGAAAAATAGTAGAGTCCTATAAGGAATTAGCTCAAATATCCTGGCAGGATGAGCTAAAACGCATGCTTCCTACAATTAGAGCAGGACAAAGAAAAACTATAACTAGGAAGAGTAGACGACAACCTGATAGGCTGGACATTAGAGGAAGTTTACCAAATTTAATACCAGAAGTAATAGTAGCTTTGGATATTAGTGCATCTATTAGTGAAGGTGAAATACACAAAATAATGATTGAAGTTTTAGATATTGCTAAAAATAGAAGCAGTAAAATCACTGTAATTGAATGTGATGACCAAATTAGGAGAGTTTATGAAGCTAAATCCAAAAGGGATTTTAAAAAGAGAAGTTCAAATAATGGAGCTACGAAGTTTTCTCCGGTATTTAAATATTTGCATGAAAATAGATTAAAGAATCGAGTGTTAATATATTTTACTGATGGAGTTGGAGAAAATGAGTTAGAAGTTAAGCCGATAACTAAAAATGTTATATGGGTTTTAACAGGAAAGGAAGATTTATCCCTTAAGAAATCCTTTGGTAAAATAAAAAGAATAGAAGTAAAAGAACAAGAAGAACTAAGCGCTACTGCCGCTCTTGATATGGTTAAGGAGTTTCAAAGAGAGAATGTAGTTATAAGGTAATTTACAAATTGTAAATTACCTTTTCTTAGGTGCGCCCGGCATGGGCGTAATCTTGTCGGTGAAAGTCCGATACGGGGGTTGATAGTGCCAACCGTTAGCCTAAGACAAGGGTGTCCACCGCGAGGTGGAATCTGAAGGAAGTCGGCGG
>NZ_JAHLPS010000104.1 GCF_018918055.1 Caproiciproducens sp. MSJ-32 | reverse complement strand
CCATTACCACAAACAGGACAACGAGGATATCCTCTCAATATACGATTTTTCTTACCCCTACAATCTTCAAAAGTAAACTGACGTCTACAGTCTTTACATTGATATTTTTGATTACCTGCCTTATCTTTACCAAAGCGATAAAGGTTATGACTATGGCATCTTGGACATGTAATTTTATTCACTAATTTGCACATAATTTCATCTCTCCTTCGGAGGTATTTTTGGTGTTGCTATATTTAAGATACTCTAAGGAGGGATGAAATTCAAATATCATATAACTTAACAGAACTATAAATATATTTGGGAGATATAATATGAGAAAAATATTTACTAATATGTTAAGGGTATTTTTATGTACTATTTTTTTTGTTTCCTTTTCAAGTAACTTTGTAAAGGCTGAAACTGCTTTACCAGAAGTTTATTCTGAAGGTGCAATTTTAATGGATGGAAAAACTGGAGAAATTCTTTACTCAAAAAATGAGCATCTTCAATTCGAGCCAGCCTCAACAACTAAAGTAATGACAGCTTTAATTGTTTTAGAAAATACGAAGCTTACAGATAAGGTTACAATAGGTATAAATCCAACCCTTGTTGATGGTTCTGCCATAGGAATTGCTGGAGGGGAAGTTTATACTGTTGAAGAACTTTTAATAGGTCTTCTACTTGAATCAGGAAACGATTGTGCTGTAGCCTTAGCAGAACATGTTGCAGGTTCTGTAGAAGAATTTGCAAAAATGATGAATAAAAGAGCCAAAGAAATCGGAGCACTAGATACAACTTTTAAAAATCCTCATGGACTTCATGAAGAAGGTCATTTAACTACAGCTTATGATTTAGCTCTTATAATGAATGAAGCAACTAAAAATAAAGACTTTGTTAGAATATCAAGAATAGATTCACATAAATATGAAAATCATCCCTTTTCTAATGGAGATGAAAAATGGGCTATAAATAGAAATCAACTATTTAACGAATATACTTATTACTATGAATATGCCTATACTGGAAAAAATGGATATACTCCAGAAGCTAATCATACTTATACAGCTACTGCCCTAAAAGATGGACAGTTATTAGTAGCTGCATTTTTAAATGCCACAGATAAAAATAACTTTTATTCAAACATAGGACCTTTATTTGATTATGGTTTTGATAATTTTGAAACTGTTAAATTAATAAACAGTAATGAAGTTCTTACTAGCTTAAGTATTGATGATGAAAATGTTCTTCCTCTATTATCAAGTAAGGATGTTTATTATACTAAACGCCGTTTAGAAAGCACTCCTTCTTATAATATTAACTATGACAATTCATCAATTAACTCAAAGGAAATAGACGTAATTAATAAAGGTGAGGCCCTTTTCACTGCTACAGTCAGTGTAAATGGAAAAACGATTTCTTCAATCGATTTATTAAGTGGAGCAAGTTATGAAAATACATCACTATTTAAATCCTTTAAGTCTCTTAATTTATTAAATATTGCTCTGACTGTATTAATTTTTATACTTATCCTATACATAATAAGTAGTATAATCCAAACAATTAGATATAGAAGAGTAAGGAAAAGAAGACCAAAATTTAGAGCTAAAACAAGATACAGATAAAATCAGTTAGTAGTGCGGAGTTTGGAGTGCGAAGTTAAGAATTGTACAAATATAAAAAGGAAGATGATTTTTATTCAAGTAAAAATCATCTTCCTTAATTTTTAAAGGGCTTAAATTCCAAACTCCGGGCTACAACTCCTAACTCCTAACTCCTAACTTCTAACTCCTAACTGAATTACTTTCTCAGTTTTTCTATAAGTTTCTCCATATCTTCTGGAAGTTTTGCTCTAAGGGTTAGAACTTTCTTTGTTCTTGGAGACTTAAAATCTAATCCATAAGCATGAAGGGCCTGCCTATTTATTATTTCAATATCTTCTTCATATCCATATAAGCTATCTCCGTATATTGGATGGCCTAAATGACTTAGGTGAACCCTTATTTGATGAGTTCTGCCTGTTTCTAAAAGACATTCAATCAAATCTCCATCTTTAAATCTTTCCACAACTTTATAATGAGTTATACTTTCCTGACCTCTTTCATCTACAATTCTTTTTATCGTGCCTTCTTCCTCAGGTCTATATATAGGCAGATTAATAGTCCCCTCTAACTTTTCCATATGTCCATGTACTACTGCAAGATATCTCTTTTGAAAATCATCACTTTTCATTTCCTTAGATAATTCCATATGAGCATATTGATTCTTAGCAATTATTATAAGTCCTGATGTATCCATATCTAGCCTGCTTACTAGTCTTACTATGCATTTTTGATTAGTTTCCTTAAAATAATACATAAGTCCATTGGCCAAGGTTCCGCTTTGATGTCTCTTAGTTGGGTGAACTACCATATTAGGCTTTTTATTCACAACAATAATATCATCATCCTCATAAACTACCTCTATATCCATTTTTTCTGGAGCAATATTTTGACTTTCTTCTTTATCTAATCTAATTAAAACTAAATCCTTTTCCCTTAAAATATGATTCATCTTAACAGCTTTATTATTAATAAATATTCTTTTATCCTTTGAAGCCCCCCTTATAAGCCTTGAAGATAAACCTAGATCTTCCTTCAAAAATTCTCTAATTTTTTTACCTTCAAACTCCTTAGGAACTTCTTTTTTTATTACGCTCATAGTACCTCCTTAAAACAATTGACAATTGACCTATGTCAATTGTCAATTAATCAATTTTCTCCAAAAAGGTTATAATCTGTTCCTAATAAAATTACTATGTCATACTCTTCATATTCCTTATTAATCTTTTTAGAAAAATTATCTATCTTTATATCTTTTGATATTAAATTCTTATAGTCATTATTGGATAGTTGAATTACACTTTCTTCTGTTGGATCTCCATTTCCAATATCAACATTTACATAACCTAAGGAAATAAGTTTATCTCTTGTAGTTCCTGCTAAACCGTTTATCTGTGTTCCATTTAAAACTAACAGTTTTAAATCTTCTCTTTTTACTGATGTTGTTAATGCTGCATCTTCTGAATTCTCAGAATTTATAGCATTAATTAAGTCCCTATTCATATCATTATAAACTACATAAAAAGATTGACCATATATGTCTTCATTTACTCCTTGTAAGGTATTCATAACTATGTCTGCAGGTTTAAGCTTCATTATTTTTAACGCCAAAGAAGTCATTGTTTTTGAATCCATATTTGTTTTTATATTTTCACTCACAATATTAAGAAGTTCTGGTATTTTTAAAACTGTAGTTGGACTTAATACTTTATCTACTAGTTTTTTCATTAAGGCATGTTGATTACTTATTCTTCCTATATCACCATCTGCAAGCCCAGTATCATCATTATTTTTTCTCCATCTAAAGAATTCCTCAGCTTTTTGTCCATCTAAATGCACTGTTTCCCCTGCATTAAAATGTATATGCAGATTTTGGGCATCATCATCATAATACATATCCTGTTCTATATACATTTCTACTCCGCCTAATGCATCTACAATATTCCTAAAAGCCTTATAATCTACTTCAACAATATAATTTATTCTTGTTTCTAATAACCCCTCAATATGCTTTATTATTTCTTCTTGACCACCTATGGCATATGCTGAGTTTATTTTCCAATATCTTTGATATTCCCCTGTATCTAAATATGCATCTACTTCAATTAAGGTATCTCTTGGTACTGAAACTAGGTTTACCTTTTTGGTATTAGGATTATAATTTACTAGCATTATAGTATCAGTTCTTCTTGCAGAAGTATTTTCCATATTCTCTACATCCCCTATATCCATGCCCAATAAAAGTATATTAACTGGTTCAGTAGAAGAAGCTGGTTCCACTGCATCTCCTAAAGTATTGGCTTTCAGGCTGTTTAAAAAGGAATAAAAATAACCAACAGTTCCAAGAATAATTATTAAAATAATTGAAGCTATAGTAAATATTATTCTCCTTCTTTTTTGCTGCTTTTTTCTTTTTATTGCCTCAAGTCTTCTTTTCCTTTTTCTTTCCTCTATAGCAGAACTTCTCTCATTTCTTCGAAGATTTTCATTATTATCCATTTTAACCCCACTCCCAATTTTTCTTATTAAATAGTGTCCTTATTGAGCAATAAATAATTTCTAGCCTTTACACTATTTATATTAATAGGAAATCCCTTATCTAATAGATATTTAAGACTATGTGTTAAACAATTTAAAAGCCCTTCATTTAAATCTTTAAAAGCTGTTTCTCTTAATTTTTCTATTCCATTAAAATTTCTTCCAGGCTCTATCATATCGGCTATATATATGATTTTCTCTAACTTAGTCATATTTTCTTTTCCTGTTGTGTGCCATCTCATTGCACTTAAGATTTCTTCATCTTCTATTTTAAATACTTCCCTACCTAAAATTGGGGATACCATAGCATGCCAAAGTTCTGGTGCCTTTTCCTCATCTGCTGAAAGGACTATATTATTTTTTTCTATTAATTCCTTTAAGTCATATATAGTCATATTTTTAGCTATATCATGGCCTAAGGCAGCTATCTTTGCTTTTTCTATATCTATATTATTAATTTCTGCAAGCTTAATTGCTGTTTCCATTACTCTTAAGGTATGATTATATCTATTTTCAAGTAAATTTTCTTTTAGATATTGTTTCATTTCATCTATTGTAAGCATATAATTCTCCTCAAATATAATTTATTATAATCTCATCTTATTTATATATTCTATTTTCTATTATAAAATCAAGAACTACCTTTGGAAGAAAAAAATCAACCCTTTTTCCTTCTTTTATTCTTTCTCTTATCATAGATGATGAAATTTCTAAATTAATTATATCTAAAAATCTTATATTTGTATTGAATTTTATATTAATTTTATTTTTTTGCTCTATTAACTTCTTATAATCATAGCCTGCTCTATTAAAAACTACAAAATTAGAAAGTTCAAATATTTTTCCTGGATTTCTCCACTTTTCTATATCTAATAAGCAATCTGCACCTGTAATAAAATAAAGTTCATTATCTTCACTTTTAAAGTATTCTAAAGTCTCATAGGTATAGCTATATCCCTCTTTTAATATTTCATAATCACTTACTTCAAAGTCCTCAAAGCCTTTTATAGCCCTTTTTACCATTTCATATCTTAAGGAAGCCCCTAAAATATCCTCATTCTTTTTATGAGGAGGGCTTCCTGCTGGCATAAATATTACCTTATCTAATTTAAGTTGTGACTTAGCCTCATAGGCAATATATAAATGAGCCAAGTGTATTGGATTAAAGGTTCCACCTATAATTCCTATTTTTTTCATATTGCATTACCTTTTATGGCAGCTCTATCTTTGGCTTTTTTGAGGATTTTCTATAAAGAACAATTTTATTTCCTATAGCTTGAATTCCTTCGCAGCCTAATTTTGAACATATTTCGTCTGAAACTTCTCTTGCTGCTAATCCGCTATTTTCTAACACCTTTATTTTTATTAATTCCCTAGCTTCTAAAGCATCATCTATCTGTTTTAAAAAATTTTCTTCTAATCCATACTTTCCTACTTGGAATATTGGATCCATACTATTTGCAAGACCTCTCAAAAAGGCTCTTTGTTTTCCTGTTATCATTTTACATCTTCCTTTCATTTACTACATAATATATTCAAATTCAAAATCGTTAAGTCTTACTATATCTCCATCTTCTATTCCCATTTCTCTAAGTTCATCTAATATTCCTTTATTTCTTAATACCTTATGGAAATATCTTAAAGAGTTAACTTCATTAACATTTACTGCACTTAATAATCTATCAACAAAGCTTCCAGAAACAACAAATACTCTATTTCCTTCATCTCCATCTTCTATATTGATTTCATAAGTAAATCTCTTTTCTTCTGGAATAAATCTTTCTTCTTCTGGTATTTCTAATTCTGTAACTGGAATTTCTGAAAGCATTCTAGCTGCTTCCTTAATAACTTCATCTACTCCTTGTTTAGTAGCTGCAGACATCTTGTAAACTTTATCGAATCCTAATTCATTAACTTTTTTCTTAAAGTTTTCAAAAACTTCTTCATCATACAACATATCTGCCTTGTTAGCTACTACAATTTGTGGTCTATCCCAAAGCTTTACTGAATATTTCTTAAGTTCTTCATTTATTTTAATAAAATCTTCAAAGGGATCTCTTCCTTCTATGCCTGATATATCAACTATATGAATAAGTATTCTTGTTCTTTCTATATGTCTTAAGAATTCTAAACCAAGACCTACTCCTTCTGCTGCTCCTTCTATTATTCCAGGAATATCAGCCATAACAAAGGAATTTATTCCTTCTACTTTAACAACTCCTAAATTTGGAACTAAAGTTGTAAAGTGATAGTTTGCTATCTTTGGTTTAGCTGCAGTAACAGTAGATAACAAGGTTGATTTACCTACATTCGGAAATCCTACAAGACCTACATCAGCTAATAATTTTAATTCTAAAATTAACCATCTTTCTTCTCCTGGCATTCCTGGTTCTGCAAAGTTTGGTGCCTGTCTTGTTGGAGTACAGAATTTGCAATTTCCCTTTCCGCCTTTTCCACCTTTAGCAATTACAAACACATCATCTTTATGAGAAAGGTCTGCTATTATCTTTCCTGTTTCAAAGTCTTTTATTATAGTACCCATTGGTACCCTTATGTATAGGTCCTTTCCATCTTTTCCATAACATTTTGAACCTTGGCCATTTTCACCATTTTCAGCTATAAACTTCTTCTTATATTTAAAATCTAAAAGAGTTGTTAAGCCTGTATCAACTTTAAATATAACGTCGCCGCCACGGCCTCCATCCCCTCCATCTGGACCACCTAGAGGGACATACTTTTCTCTTCTAAATGAAATAGCACCATTTCCGCCATCCCCGGACTTTACAAATATTTTTGCCTTATCTATAAACATAAACTCACCTATCTTTCTTAAAATAACTCTTAATTTATTATTTATATTATTTCAATAATTTCTATCCTTTATTATAACATAAGAAATATATTTCTTATTATTACAAATGGACAATTGACAATGTACAATGAAAAGGGATTATCTATTGTCAATTGCCCATTACTGATATTACAAAATAAAGCACCCTTAAACTAGGGTGCTTTATTAAATAAATATTATTCTGCTATAGCTTCAACATCTACAGGGTAAATGCTTACTTTCTTCTTATTTCTACCCATTCTTTCGAATCTAACTATTCCGTCTTCTTTAGCAAAAAGAGTATCGTCTCCACCCTTACCTACGTTTAGACCTGGATGAATCTTTGTTCCTCTTTGTCTAACTAAAATATTTCCAGCTAAAACAAATTCTCCGTCAGCAGCTTTAGCTCCTAATCTTTTAGCTTCAGAATCTCTACCGTTCTTTGTGCTACCGCCCCCTTTTTTGTGAGCGAATAATTGAAGGTTCATTATTAACATACTAGTACACCTCCTCTTTAACCAATCTTATATATTCAGCATCTTGTTTTTTCCCAAAATTTAATTTTATAGATTCTATCACACTTTCAATACTTTTTTCAAAAGTCAAAAGTAAAAGCTGACATTTATCTATATCTTCGGATTTAAGATTTGAAATATTTAAGTATAAATATCCATCTCTCATTTCATAATTGGTCTTAATTCCTAGGACTTCCTCTATTCCTATAACTACACTTTGTGATAGTACAGAAACAGAATTGCATATTAAATCATACAGTCCAGAACTTTTTTTCATTTCTGCTTGAGATAAAGCATGACCAGATATCTTAAATCCAACCGTTGAATTTTCTTTTTTTAAAATTTCTATCTTAATCATAGTAATTAAGCTTCAATCTTTTCAATTACTAATTTAGTATATGGTTGTCTGTGTCCGTTCTTTCTTCTATAATCCTTCTTTGGCTTATATTTGAAAACTATAATTTTCTTAGCTTTGCCTTGAGCAAGAACTTTAGCAACAACCTTAGCTCCTTCTACAAGTGGTGCACCAACTTTTAAAGATTCACCATTAGAAACAGCTAATACATCTGTTAATTCAACTGTTGAGTCAACTTCAGCGTTAAGTTTTTCTACGAAGATTACATCTCCTTCCTTAACTCTGTATTGTTTTCCTCCAGTAGCTACTACTGCGTACATTAAAACACCTCCTCTATTTACGGTCTCGCCAACCAAGGTACAAAGTTCGAAACTTTGTTTATAAAAAACCTCTTATGTGCGGTTTAACATCTGATATTGTACCACAATATTATGTTGCTTGTAAAGAAAATTTATTCATATTTTTCTATTTCATTAATTTTATATATTTTTAAGTTTTCTTTTTGATTATTAAATATTATTGGCTCAACTTTATATCCTTCAATTCCATCAACAAAATTTAAATATATTTCTTTATCTAAGCCATCAATATTTTTCAAAAAGTTAAAAATATCTCCCCTGACTATCTCTTCATAATTTCTATCTAATTCTATATAAAAGGAAGTTATGGAACTTTCCTCTAGTGATTTAATTATCTTATTTCTAATTAAATTTTCTATATAGGATATTTTTAAAACATATCCTTCACTATTACACCTCTTGCAAGGCTCTTCTAAATATTCATAAATAGACTTTCCTCTTCTTTTTCTAGAAATTTGAACTAAATCCAAGTCTGTGAAAGGAAAAATTTTAACATTACCTTTATCTTCCTTTAAAGCCTCCTTTAAAACATTCATAACTTCAACCTTCTGAGAAAAATCTCTCATTGCTATAAAATCTACTATTATTATTCCTGCGAGATTTCTTAATAATATCTGCTTTCCTATTTCCCTTGCAGCTTCTATATTAGTTTCCATTATTGTTTTATTAAAATTATTTCCTTTTATATTTTTAGCGCTATTAACATCTATTACATACATAGCTTCAGTTTTATCTATTATTATATTTCCACCACAATTTAAGGAAACTTTTTTATGTCTTAACTTTAAAATTTCCTTTTCTATATCATATAGGTCAAATAAACTTCTTAAACCATCATATTTTTCTATTTCTATATTATTATATTTTTCAACTAGGTTCTTAATTTCTATATAATCAGCTTCATTATTTAGAATAATTTTACATTCATTATTTAAATTTTCCTTTATAACTTTATTCAATATTATATTTTCTCCATAAACCTTCCCTAGTTTTAAACTATAATTTAATTTTTTTATAATGTTTTCCATTTCAAAAAGCAGTTCTTCCTTTTCTAAAAGAAGAGCTTCTTCGCTAGCATGAACAGCTTCTGTTCTTACTGTTATTCCATATCCCTCAATATCTTTTAAAACACTTTTAATTCTTCCTTTTTCTTCTTCACTGTTAATTCTTTTTGAAAAATTTATTCCTTTTCCTCCTAAGGTTAACACCAAGTATCTTCCTGGAATACTAATATTTTTACTAACCTTTGCTCCCTTATTATTAACTGGTTCCTTAATTATCTCAACTAACAGTTCATCACCTTTTTTAATTCCTTCCTTGATTAGATCCTTACTATAATACATATAAGCTTCCTTATTTAAACCAATATCAATAAATATAGAATTTATTGCAGGGATTATATTTTTAACCCTTCCCTTATATATTTCCCCTATATTAGGCTCTTCATTTATTTCTTCAACAAAACATCTATTTAATTTTCCTTTATCCTTTATTCCAATTCTTAATAAATTATTATTTCTCTCAACAAAAATTTCTCTCATAAGCTCACTTCCTAAATTTTATATTTTGTAAGCAAAATCTTTAAAGCTCTTCGTACTTTAAATATTCTAGCACAGTAAAATTTAATTAACAATTGACTATTATAAAGAAGAAAAAGCCTGCCTAAATTTTATAAGCAGACTTTTCTATTTATTTATCTTCTTAATATATTCAATAATTGAAATATTTCCATAAATTTTAAGGGCTTCTATCAATTCGTCTTCATTTAGAATATAAATTAAATGAAGATCATCATCTAAAATGTAAAAAGTATTAAATTTATTTCTATCTACCAAAGATAAAACATTAATTAGACCTTGGTTATAATAAACTGATATTGTTTTATTTTCTATATACTTATTTTTAAGAAGCCTTTTTCTCTTTTTTATAATATTTCCCATAGTTATATACATATAGGTTTTTCTCTCTAGTTGAGTAATATAAAAAATTATTAATGCTGCAATAAGCATAGTAAAGTTTATTTTCTTAAACCAATAGTATATGTATATATCCGTTAATACAAAAACTATAGCAATTATATAGCTTGTATAAATTATTATCTTTTGAGATTTTTTATAAATATATTTTTTTGATAGTATAATTTCAAATATTCTGGAACCATCTAATGGATAAGCAGGTAATAAATTAAAAAATGCTAAGCCTATATTTAATCTTGCACTTATAATTAAAAACTCCCAAGGGTAAATCCTATAAAGCAAATAAAATAATAAGGCAGCAACTATATTTAAAATAACCCCAGCTAAATATACTAATATCTTTTCATTATCCTTCAATGCATCAATATCTGAAAGTTCAGCTTTTACACCAAAAATATGAACTTCTAAATTATGAAATTTACATCCAAATTTTAATGCAATAAGCATATGAGCAACTTCATGTAATAATACCCATAAAAGTGCAAATAGTAATTCATTATTACTGATACAGGCTAATAGAATTAATATTATTTCCGCTACTATTTTTTTTGTATCTTTTTTCATCTATATCTCCCTAAAAATTGCTCTTTCTCTAACAATCACCTTCTATTATTCATTATTTGTCTATAATAATTTTAATCTGTATCTCTTTGTATATTGAGAGCCTCTATAACTTCTCTATACTTTTCCTGGAAAACTTCTCCAAGTTTATCTGTATCTATTCCTATTTTATCTAAATAGTTATCAATAACTTTATGGTCATAAGTTCTATTTATTTCTTTTTTTATAAGGGTATAAATATTCTTAGCTTCAGGACTTGGAATTATTTTTAGTGAAACTAATCCTGTAAGCAAAATTAAAGCTATTACTGATTTTATAGTAAGCTTTTCAAAAAAAGTAATAGATTTTTTATCATTTTTTAATGAAGAATAAATTGGAGTTTTATAACTATACCCATAATTATTTCTTCTTTTAGGATATATATCTCCTTTTTTATTTTTTCTTTCTGTATTTTGGGCTATTTTAACTCTTACTCGTTCTTTCAGTTTATTATAATATTCATTATATTCATTTGCATATTTAATCAAGCTATCACCTCATTTCTCAATACTGTATTTATATTTTTTTACTTTATATTTTATGCTATATGGACTCCAAATTATTGATTCTGTAATAAAAAAAAGAGTGATATACAAAATTTTGCATATCACTCTCAAATATTAAAATCTAATCTTCTTTCTTCTCATTCCCACATTTATTGCTAATCCTATTGACATTACAGTAGTTAATAGTGATGTTCCTCCGTAACTTATTAATGGAAGAGTTATACCTGTAATAGGCACTAAGCCAATATTCATACCAATATTCTGAAGTATTGCAAATAATAAATAAGATACTAATCCTACACAAATAATTGAACCGAAAGTATCCTTTGCCGTTCTTGCTATTGCAATCATTCTATAAATAAGTATTCCATATAATGAAAGTAAAAATAAACAGCCTACAAGCCCCCATTGTTCTCCAATACTTGAAAATATAAAATCTGTTTGTACTTCTGGAACATATTGAGCTGCATATCCTACTATACTCTCTTTAGATTTCGAGCCCTGAAGTCCAAGAATTCCGCCATTTCCAATACTTATCAATGCATGTCTTAATTGATATCCAGATTCAGACATATCAGCTTCTGGATTTAAGAAAGAAGTTAATCTTTTCTTTTGATATGTATGTATTATATCTAAATTAAAAACTAACACTATACCTATAGCTAAAGCAGAAAATCCAACAATAAAGAACCTAATATCAAGACCTGCTATAAAAAAAATACCAACAACAATAAAAAATAATACCATTGTCATTCCCATATCAGGCTGAATTACTATAAAAATGGCAGGAATTATTGAATAAAAAGCCATAGTTAAAAAGTTCTTCCATTCATTAATACTTCCATTCATATCTTCTAAAGTTTTACCAAGCATCATAATAGTTGCTATCTTGGCTACCTCTGATGCTTGAAAAGATAAGGGTCCTAATCTTATCCATCCTCTAGCTCCATTTATATCTGTACCTATAAACATAGTTATAATCAAAAGAAATATTGATCCCCAATAAAATATAGGAGTATATGCCTTTAACAAGGTATAATCTATGGCAATAACAAAATATAATGCTACTAGAGTTACTACAAACCATATTGACTGTCTAATTAAAAACAAGTTTCCGTATTCCGCATGACTTGCTAAATATATATTTATTATTCCAAAAATCATCAAGGTGATTACAGAAAATAGAATCGGCTTATCTATTTCTTTTAAAAGTTTAAAATTTAATTTAAATTGTGATAACATAACTCACCTCCATTAGTAACCTAAAGTCTATTATATATAATATTTTAACTAATTAAAATAACTTTAATAAAATATTAATTAATATTTTATTTCCATTTACATCATTCAAATAATCATTGATTTCAACTAAAAAAAAGAAGATGCTATCTAACAAAAGTTGATAAACATCTTGTCATAAATTTAGTATTTAATTAGATTTTCAAAAGCAAAAAAGTCATATTACATTATTACTTTAGTTATTTCACATTTTTAATCGGAATATTAGCAACTAATGCTGGACTATTTCCATCTATAGTTTCAGGTTTACTTACTGCTATTTCAACATCATCAGAATTTATTTCTATATATTTAGATATTACTTCTAAAATTTCAGTTTTTATTTTTTCTAGGGTTTCATGAGGTAAATCCCCTCTATCGTGAATAAGTATTAATTTTAATCTATCCTTAGCAACCTCTTTAGGCGTTGGTTTATTTGAAAATCTTCTAAAAAAATCCACCTTCACTTCCCCCTTTTAACGTTTAAATATCTTTTTCAATACTGCAAAGAAACCTTCACCACCTGCATTTAAATCTAATAGTGGTACTTTTTCCCCTGTTATTCTTCTTGCAATATTTTTAAATGCTTGTCCTGCTAATGCTTTTTCATCAAGTACTATTGGTTCTCCTTTATTAGTTGAAATAGTAATATTTTTATCATCTGGTACAACTCCTAAAAGCTCAACTGATAAAGTTTCTATTATATCAGAAACATCTAGCATATCTCCCTTTTGAGCCATTTCATAATTCAACCTATTAACTATTACCGCATGATCTTCTAATCCCTTTGCGTCAAGTTTTCCAATAACTCTATCAGCATCTCTTACTGATGTTATTTCTGGATTTACAACTACTATTGCCTTATCAGCTCCTATAACTGAATTTTCAAAACCTTGTTCTATTCCAGCAGGACAATCTATTAAAACATAATCAAAATCTTCTTTTAGCTCATTAACTAATTTAAGCATATCTTGTGGTCTAACATCATCCTTATCCTTTGTTTGAGCTGTAGGCAATAGGAAAAGATTTTGATATCTTTTATCTTTTATTAAAGCCTGCTTAAGCCTACACCTATTTTCAAAAACATCTGTTATAGTATAAACTATTCTATTTTCAAGTCCCATTAATACATCTAAATTCCTTAAACCAGTATCTCCATCAACAACTACTACTCTTTTTCCTAAAGCTGCTAATGCTGTACCTAAATTGGCTGTTGTTGTTGTTTTTCCAACTCCACCTTTACCTGACGTAATTACTATAGAAACTCCCATTTTATTCTCCCTCCAACGCTAAATATATTTCTTTGGTAAATAAGGTTCAACTACTATAGTATCCCCCTTAATTTTTGCTAATTCCGGATATGATGGTTTAACCCCATCTTCTGGTGCCCTTGTTAAAATATCTGCTATTTGAAGTATTTCTGGCTGTAAGTTGATTGCTGAAACAATAGCCTTTCTATTTCCTCCAACACCTGCATATACATGCCCTTTAACACTTCCTAAAACAACAATATTACCACCTGCATATACTTCTGCTCCATTGTTAACATCTCCAATAATCACTATATTGCCATGGTATTTAACAAGCTGTCCGCCTCTTATAGTTTTCTTTATAAATTTTGTTTTTCCTTCATATACACCATTAAAAATTTTACTTTCTTCTTTTTCTGCTGCTAATTCTTCAAAGATGCATTCCCTTATTTGTATTTCTTCAAATAAAAGGTCCTTCAATTTCTCAATTTGAGCTTCACTAAAGCTTTTCAAGTTAGAAATTATATTAATAGTAGCGCCCTTATAAAAACTTTTCCCTGAGGATAACTTACTTAATAAAACTTCTAACATCTCATCAAAATTTACAAACTTATCTATATAAATTTTGGCATTAATTCCATCCTTAGTGCCTTTTATCTGAATCCTATCATCCTTCATTGGCTTCCCTCCACCAATTCTAAATAAATATTGCTTTATATTCTTGAATATAATTATACTCTTCAATTATATCACATAACAACATTTTTTTACATATTTTATAATTAAATTATATAAAAGTATATCAATCCTAAAATTTTAATTTATTTAGACATAGTTTTAAATTTAATAAAATTATTCATTATAATCTGCATTTTAAGTTAAAAAGTGCTACGTATTTCTTATATACGTAGCACTTTTAATTTTATTGTTGATTTTCTGTTGTCATGTCTGTATTTTGATTTTCTAGTTTTATAGAATCATTTTTATTATCTTTTAATGGTGATTCTAAAACATACTTTCTAAAAGATTCTGATTTTGAAGCATAGTTTGGATCAATTTTCAATAATTCTTCCTTAAAATATGCTTCATAAATTGCCTTATGAATGGTAGCAGCTTCACTACCCTTACTTCCATCATAAATTGTTGAAAAAATTGCTATTTGTGGATTATCAAGGGGTGCCATACTTATATAATTACCGTAAGCTTTTCTGCCTTGTTTTTGATACACAGCATCATCATTTGCAAAGTCTGCAGTACCTGTTTTTCCTCCAACTTTAATAGGAAAATTTGCAAAAGATTGATAAGCAACCCCATTACTTGGGCTTGTATTAACTCTGTACATCCCCTCTTTAACAAGAGCTAAATAACTTTCTGGTATGTCTATTTTATCTACAACTTCCGGCTTAAATTCCTTAATAACTTCTCCAGTAGGTGATGTTATTTTATCAACTAAGGTTACTTTATGTCTAACTCCACCACTAGCTAAAGTAGCAACATAATTTGCCATTTGTAATGGAGTAAAGTTATTCATCCCTTGCCCAATAGCACTATTTACAATCTGAGCTTCATTTTTAATATCAAAAGCCAAAGTAAAAACTAAATATTCCGAAATTGTAAGGGATATCTCCTCTGCTTCCTCATTAATATCCACATTGCTTTTCTCTGAAACTGATTTTAAGTTTTCCTTAAATTCATCAGAAACTTCCATTATCCTTTTTATATATGGAAGTAAATCTGCAGAAATTACTTCAGTATCTGTAATTTCTTCATCAGTTCCAACCTTTTGTAAAATCTCTTTAATTTTTGATTTTAATTCTATTTTTGCTTCTCTAAGCTCATCAGAATCATTATCATTATCTTCTATATTTAAAGGAATAAAACTATGATTTATAAAATATCCAGACTTTAATCCAGCTACTAATGTGTATAAAGGCGTATCAATAACTTGCTTTTTCCAAGATTGAAAATTATAAACCTGACCGAAATTTTCTTCAATTTGAACTCCAGTAGATGGATTTTCTGTACCAAATTCAGCTCCTAACCCAAACTTATAAGCATATTTTGCCAAATTATTTAGATCCTCTATTTGGCCACCATTATTTTTCCATAATCTATATCCCATCTCATAGAAAAATACGTTTGAAGAAACTTCTAAGGCTTTTCTTACATCTGTAGGTCCATTAGCAGCACCTTGAAAGTTTCTAAGGACTATCCCTGTTTTATCCCAAGTACCACTAGAATCATTTATATATTCATAAGGAGATACTACTCCTTCCATTAAAGATGCTATCGCCGTAAGAGGCTTAAAGGTTGAACCAGGAGGCAGTAATCCTTGAGTAGCATAATTAAAGAATGGCTTTGGGTATACGTCTATATTATCATATCTTTTCCCGGTCACTTCATCTATAGGAAACAGTTCATCAAGATTTCCAGTTGCACCAGTTCTTTGCATATACTCTTTTGCAAAACTTTCTATATCTGGATCAAAATATGTTTGATACTGTTCATCTGTTAATCTGCCTGGTATAGAAAATATATTTGGGTCATAAGTTGGATAACTAACCATTGCAATTACCCTGCCAGTATTTACTTCAATAGCTACTACAGCCCCTCTTGTTGCATTAGAAGAAATTCCTTGACGCATTATACGTTCCATAGTATCCTTCATAGCTTGCTCAGCTGCATATTGAACATCTTTATTTATAGTTAAATGAACATTATTTCCTGGATAAGAATCTAGCTTAAATAATTCTTCTGTAATCTTACCCTTTGAATTTACCTTTACTGTTCCACCGCCTTTAGTGCCTCTTAATTGGTCTTCAAAGGCAGCTTCAATTCCTGAAACACCAATTAAATCTGTAGAAGCATCATAACCTCTTAATTCATAATTTTCTTCATTTGAGCTATTTATTTTTGATAAATATCCTAGAACTGCAGAGGCTAAATTATTATAAGGATAAAATCTTATAGGTTCAATAACTACATCTATTCCTGGTAAATTGTTTGATTTTTGATATATTATAAAAGCAGTATCTTTTTTTATATTAGTTGCTATATCTACAGATCTAGCCCCTTGAAAACTAGATATTTTTATAGCATCCTTTACTACCACATAACTTCTTATTTTCTCTACGGAATATCCATTTTCTATTAACTCATTGAAAATTTCTTTTCCTGATTTTTCTTCATAACTTTCCATTTTTTCATTATAATCGTCTAATCTCGCTTCGTAAGCTTCATCACTTTCGCCTTCTTCTTTAATAGGCTTTTTATTTACCACTTCTTCCAAGTTATATAATTTTACTAATTCATAGAAAGTTTCTTCTGCTGATATTTTTAAAAGTTCATTATTAACTTCTTCGGTTTGCTTATCTGTTAAATCTTCCTTGTTATCAGGAAATAATTCTTTTTCAATTTTTTCATTTAATCCTCTATCTCTTTTAAATCTAATTTCAAGAAGTTTTTTAGTATCTAAATCATCTGTTTTAAAATCAAAATAAAACTTTCCGCTGCTATCTATTTTTAAAAGTAAATCATCTTCAACTTCCTCATTATTATCAGCTAAGATTTGAAAAACTTCATCCATTGTTGAATAAAAATCTTCACTGTCATCACTAGGTTTAGTATAAGTCAAGGTATAGGTTTGAATATTAGTCGCCAAAACATTACCCTCACTATCATAAATCTTTCCTCTTGGAGCCTTTTCCGATATGAATCTAGTTGATCCTACATCTGCCTTTTCTTTATATTCTGCATGCTTATAAACTTGAATATATAAAAGCTTTAAAACAATAGCTGAGAAAAGTAGTCCCATTATAATATTTAAAACAGTGTATCTTGAAATCTTCTTTTTCTTTTTAGGTTTATTTACTATCATTTAAACCTCCAATTAATCTTCTCATATTCATTATTACAAAGCTTAAAAATATAATTATATCCAAAAAACATAAACACACTGCTATATAGAGCGGAATATATTCCTATTTTTATATCTATGGTTTTTCCTAAAAGCTTAAAAATAATATATATAGCAAATACTTTCAATATATAGATAAATATAGATGATATTACAGGTATTAATCTTTTTTCTCTATAAATATTTTCTCCTATAATAGCTGCTAAAAGACAAAGAAATAAATTTATAAGGCTATTTATTCCAAAAAGATTGTAAAAATATATATCTTGTAAAATTCCTGTAAAAGTTCCTATGAAAACAGCTTCTTTTCTACCATTTATTATAGAATAAGCCAAAGCAAAAATAAAAAGCAGCTTCGGATATGAACCATTGATAGCTAAAAATGGCATAAGTGCATTATCTAGAATTAATAGTAGAATTGAAATTAAAATAATAACCCTCTTTTTCATTTTATTAACCTCTAATTTTCATATTTTATATCTCTCGTTTCCTTAGGAACAACAGCAAAAATTTCTTCTAGCTTATTAAAATCCACATATGGTCTTACTATAGCTTTTTTCATAACTTTAACTTCATCAGTTTCAACTGAAATAACTTCTCCAATTCTAATTTCTTTAGGATATATTTGTCCAAGGCCTGATGTTAGGATAACATCACCTTCTTTTATTTCTGAATTTATTGGTAGATTTGTAACTACGGCTAAATTTTCACTATTGTAATTCTTGTAACCACTTAAAATTCCTGTAGTTTCCCTTGTACTTTCTACCATTACTGCTACTGAAATATTTTCGCTTATTAAACTTTCAACAATTGCCCAATTTGTTCCTACACTTGTTATTTTGCCAACTAATCCCTTATTTGAAATAACGGCCATATCCTTTGCAAGTCCATCTTTTTCTCCCTTATCTATAATGTATCCTTTTGAAAAACTTTCTCCACTATAGCCAATTATTTCACTACCTATATAGTCATACTTATTTTTTGAATTTGAAAAGTTTAAAATTTCTCTTAGTCTATCATTTTCTTCTTTTAGCTTATTATATTCTATTAATTTATTTTTCAAGTCAATATTCTCTTTTGTTAATTTCTTATTTTCCTCTTTCACTTCTGAAAAATTAAGAAAAAAATCTACCGTTGTTTTTAATCTATTATTCATATTATGAAGCACTTTTTGTAGGGGATTGGTTAAAGTTGCTACACCACTTGAAGCAGCATCTTTTTGACTGCTATTAGATGTATATATTATTAAACCTAAAAATGTAACTGACAGCACTATAATAGTAACTGCCAGTTTATTTTTAAAGAACTTCATTTTTATACTCTTTGGCTCCTACTTAATTCATCAAAGTCATCTAATGCCTTACCTACTCCTAAAGCTACGCAATCAAGTGGTGATTCTGCTATATGAACAGGCATATTAGTTTCTTTATTTATTAACATATCTAATCCCCTAAGAAGAGCTCCACCGCCAGCTAACATTATTCCCTTTTCCATTATGTCTGCTGATAATTCTGGTGGTGTTTTTTCAAGAGTTGTTTTAATAGCTTCGATTATTGCATAAACCGGCTCCTTTAAAGCTTCTCTAACTTGATCTTCTGAAATAGTAACTGTCTTTGGAAGACCTGTTATCATATCTCTACCCTTAATTTCCATACTTCTTTCTTCCTCATCTACTTTATAAGCGGAACCTAATTCCATTTTTACTTGTTCAGCGGTTCTTTCTCCCACCATTAAGTTAAATTCTTTCTTTATGTAATTAATAATTGATTGATCTAATTCATCCCCAGCAACTCTTAAAGATTTGCTTGTTACAATTCCTCCTAATGAAATTATTGCAACTTCTGTTGTACCTCCACCAATATCAACTATCATACTTCCTGTTGGTTCACCAACTGGTAATCCTGCTCCTATTGCTGCTGCCATTGGTTCTTCCATTAGAACAACATCTCTTGCTCCTGCAAATTTTGCTGCCTCTTCTATTGCTCTTCTTTCAACTTCTGTTACTCCTGATGGATAACAAACTATTATTCTTGGGCTTGTAAAAGAACTCTTGCTTGTTACCTTTTCAATAAATTTCTTAAGCATTGTTTGAGATATATCAAAATCTGCTATTACTCCATCCTTTAATGGTCTTATGGCAACTATATTTCCCGGAGTTCTACCTATCATTAATTTTGCTTCCGCTCCAACTGCTAAAGGCTTTCTTGTTGTAGTATTTATAGCAACAACTGAAGGTTCATTTAAAACTATACCTTTTCCCTTAACATATATTAAAGTATTTGCTGTACCTAAATCTATCCCCATGTCTTTATTTCTACTAAATAATCCCATCGTGAATTCCCCTTTCGCTTATATTATTCCTTTTTCTTTTAAGCTTATAAACTTCTTCTTTCCTACTATAATGTGATCCAAAAGATCAATTCCTATAATTTTGCTACATTCCTTTATTCTAATTGTAATGTTTATATCTTCCTTACTTGGAGTAGGATCTCCTGAAGGATGATTGTGACATATTATTATACTTGAACTGCTTTTCTTTAATGCTTCATTAAATATTTCCCTTGGATGAACTATTGAACTATTTAAACTTCCCTTAAAAACATCTTTTATTCCTAAAATATTGTTTTTAGTATCAAGCATTATTAATTTAAGAATTTCCTGTTTTAAATCACTCATCTCATTAATTAAAAGATTTGCTACATCCTTCGGAGAAGATATTCTTTGATTATTTTTTATTGCCCTAAGACTATTGAATCTCCTAAATAGTTCTCCCATAGCTAAGATTTGACTTGCTTTTATATTTTTTATTCCCTTTATTCTTTTTATATCACTAAGTCCTGTATTTAATAAACCATTTAGTCCCTCAAATTCTGAAAGTAATCTTGTACTTAAGGAAATAACATTTTCTCCTTTAGTACCAGTTCTTAAAATAACAGCAAGCAGTTCTGCATTATTTAATGCTTCTGGTCCATTTAAAAGCAACTTTTCTATTGGTCTTTCTTCTGCTGGAATATCTCTAATTTTAATATTATTATTCATAGCGTCTCCTCTAAAATAATAATTTATTTATTAGAAATATACCCATAAATTATATTATTTAACCTTGTTTAGCATTTTATTCAATAAATTTAATGGCATTCCTACAACATTATAGAAACATCCATTTATCTTTTCTACGAAGACGCCGCCATAACCTTGTATTCCATAGGCTCCAGCCTTATCAAGAGGCTCTCCTGTTTTTATGTACGAAATAATTTCTTCATCAGTTAAATCTGAAAACTTAACTTCAGTGCATAAAGATTCTTTTTCAAATTTATTATTTGAAGTATTATAAACTACTAATCCAGAATAAACTCTATGTACCTTGCCGCTTAATAACTTTAACATATTAAATGCATCATCTGCATCCTTAGGTTTTCCCAATATATTATTTTCTAAGGCAACAACGGTATCTCCAGAAATTATTATAGCATCTTCTTTTATTTTTTCTTTAACCTTTAAGGCCTTACCAGATGCTAAATCTATAACGTATTTTTCTATATCACCATTAAATAAAATTCCTGTTTCATCGAAATCACTTACAATAATATCAAAGTCCTTCACTATTCTTCTTAATAATTCTTGTCGTCTTGCTGAAGCTGAAGCTAAGATATACTTCACTTTTACCACATCCTATTTAATTAATAGACTGCTTTTAGTTTGTGTTTTTTAGCTTTTAATTATTAGCTAAAACAGTCATTAACACGCATCAAAAGCTACTTGTATCAATCTTTATATAGTTTAACATTATATAAGATTCCAAACAAGTAGCTTTTACCTTCTTTATTTAATTTTTATTAATTTGTAATATTTTTGGTATCAATATCCATGCTATTTTTTAATCTTGCTTAAAACATTATATAAATATACATTCTCTTCAGACATATTTTCTTTGTTTATTTTTTCAGGCATATTTTTTATATGTTCTTTATATTCTTTTAAAAGCTCTAAATACTTTCCTTCCTTAACTTCTTCCAATGTATTTATCCATTCTTTAAAATCATTAGTAGCAACTTCTTTTACTTCTGTTTTATAAGCAGTATTTAATATTTCTAAATGCCCTTCTATTATTGCTGCTAATTGATTTTCGTCTATATTACCTTCATCTAAAGTTACCTTAAATTTAGCATTTTCAATATTCTTTCCATTTAACATACTTATAACTTCAGAACTTTGCTTTTCTCCTGTTATAGCTCCAATAACCTTAAATTTTTCCGCTTCATCCTTAACTATAAAAGCGTTAAAGTCACTCTTAATTTTACTTAAAATAAGATTTGCATTTTCTTCTTTAGAAAAATACCCACATTGAATCAAATAAAAACTTTTTATATTAGAACTTTCACTAACTTCTGTATCATTACTAGTGTTTACTATAGGTTCTGTATCTAAATCAAAGGGTTCTGGCAAAAATTTCATTATTACCCAAGCCCCTGCAGCACCAATAGTTATTGCAATAACCGTAGTAATAAGTATTGATGAAAAAAACTTTATTCCTTCATTTTTCTTTTTATAATTATATTTTGTGTACTTCATTTTATCCTCCCCTTCTTTTTCTTACTAATATATATTCAGGAGAAGATAATAATATTCATTATGTAAAAAAGTGACAAGCACTTTTATTTAAGTTCTTTTAAAACTTCCTTTAAGTATTCCCAAACATTTTGAACTGATTTTATGCTCATATGCTCTTCTGGAGTATGAACATCAAATAAATCTGGTCCAAAACTAATCATATCTAAGCCGCCTAACTTTTCATTAAATAGTCCACATTCTACTCCTGCATGAATTGCAACTATATTTCCATCTTTTCCATACATTCTCTTATAAACATCTAAACATAATTCCCTAAGCTTAGAATCTGGATTATACTCCCAACCAGGATAATTTGCAGTTGTTTCAAACTTGCAGCCAATAATTTCTGCAATAGTTTTGCTTCTTATTACTATTTCTTCCTTTAAAGACTCTACTGAACTTCTTATAGCACTATCATAATGAACTTTATTATTTTCTGTTCTTACAACTCCTAAGTTAGTTGAGCTTTGTACTAAATCCTTTATTGTAGGACTCTTTGTATCTATACCATTAGGAATTAAATATAATAAATTAATGGCCTTTTCAGTTGAATCCTTTGTAAATACTCGACTTATTTCTTCCTTAACTTCAGAAATTTTAACTTTTACTCCTGGGTCTTGAACCTTTAATTCATTAAAGAATATTTCCTGCCACTTATTTGCTAGTTTCTCTAATTTCTCTACTTCACTTTCTTTTATTACTATTAAAGCATCAGCTTCTCTTGGAATTGCATTATCCTTTGAACCACCATTAAGGGAAACTAATCTAAAATCAACTTCAGATAATAAATTTTTTAGAACTCTTCCTAATAATTTATTAGAATTTCCTCTTTCCTTTATTATATCCATTCCTGAATGGCCACCCTTTAAGCCACTAATTGAAATATCTACTAAGGACGTATTATCAGCCCTATCTTCTAACTCAGCAGAAAGTTCAAATTTGCTTCTAATTCCTCCGGAACAGCTTACTAAAAAGTCTCCTTCCTCTTCATTATCTAAATTAATTAATAACTTACCTTTTAAATGCTCCCTTGAAACAGCCATAGCTCCAGACATTCCTGTTTCTTCATCTGTAGTTAATAATATTTCTAATGGTGGATGAGGAATATCTGTAGAATCTAATAGTGCTAAAGCATAAGCTACTGCTATACCATTATCTGCCCCAAGAGTTGTATCGGTAGCATAAATCATATCATCTATTATTCTAAGCTTTATAGGATCTTTCTCAAAATCATGATCTACACCTTTGTTCTTTTCACAAACCATATCCATATGACCTTGAATTATAACAGTAGGAGAATTTTCATATCCTTTAGTTCCCGGTTTTTTTATAATAACATTTAGAGCCTCATCTTGTATTACTTCTAAATTTAATTTCTTTGCTACACCAACTAAGTAATCACTTATTTGTTTCTCATTTCCTGAACCTCTAGGTATTTGAGATATTTCTTCAAAATATTCAAACACTTTCTTAGGTTCTAGATTTTTTAAAACTTTCATATTTCTTTCTCCTTTTCTTACTAATTTATGCTAAAATTATAATATAAAAATAGTATAACACAAGTAAAAAAGTGTAGTACACTTTTTTACAATTCAAAATTTATATTATTAGTGTACCCAATAACAATGAGTAATTATGAGAAAACTAATCCATAGATAAGATAAATAAAAGATATTAAAAGTATAACTTTATTTTGACTAAATTTAATTCTTAGCTGCGCACTAAAAAGTGTTAGCACTTTTTTTATATATTATTTTCAGAATATTCATTTAATTTGTTTGTGAGAGGTGACTTTTATGCAAAAAACAAAAATGATCTTTACTATTGGCCCAGCCAGTGATAAAGAAGAAATTATTAGAGAATTTATTAAAATAGGTATGAGTGCTGCTAGACTTAATTTTTCTCATGGTACTCATGAAACTCATAAAGAAAAAATTGATCTAATTAAAAAGATAAGAAATGAAATGAATTCCCCAACTGCAATCATATTAGATATTAAAGGCCCTAAAATAAGAACTCATAAATTTATAAATGACGGGGTTGAATTATTTGAGGGACAAGACTTTACTTTTATTTGCGATGATGAAATAATTGGTGATAATTCAAAATGCTCAGTTACTTATAAAGATCTTTATAAAGATGTCAATATTGGCGGTGAAATACTAGTAGATGATGGACTAATAAGATTTAAAATTAATGATATAGTTGACAGAAGTATTAAATGTAAAGTTACGGTAGGAGGAATAATTAAAAACAACAAGGGAGTAAACCTTCCGAATGCTAAAATAAGCCTTCCTTCCATTACCGAGAAGGACAAAGAGGATATAATATTTGGATGTAAAAATGAAGTTGATTTTATTGCTGCTTCCTTTGTTAGAAAGGCTTCAGATGTTTTAGATATTAGAAAGGTATTAGATGAAAACAGCGGAGAAAATATTAGAATAATATCTAAAATAGAAAATCAAGAAGGAGTAGATAACATAGATGACATTATAGAAGTTTCTGATGGGATTATGATAGCTAGAGGTGATATGGGAGTTGAAATACCTATAGAAAAAGTCCCTATAATTCAAAAGCAAATAATAAGAAAATGTAATGAAGCCGGAAAAATAGTAATAACTGCTACTCAAATGCTGGATTCAATGATAAGAAATTCAATTCCAACAAGGGCAGAAGCCTGTGATATATGTAATGCAATTTTTGATGGAACAGATGCAATAATGTTAAGCGGTGAAAGTGCAAGCGGCTTATATCCTATAGAAGCAGCTAAGACCATGTCTAAAATAGCTTTGGAAACTGAAGCTAACTTAGATTATATTTACTTAAATAAACGACTTAAGGAACCTTCTTTAACTTCTTTTTCTGAGGCAATAAGTTATTCAGCTTGTAGAACTTCTAATCTATTAAATGCAAAGGTAATAGTTGCTGCAACAAATAGCGGGACTACAGCAAAGCTTATATCAAAATATAGACCTAAATGTCCTATTATAGCTATAACCCCTCATGATGAAGTAAGACGATGCTTAAACTTGAACTTTGGTGTATTCCCTACCTTCTGCCAAATATTTAATAGTACTGATGAAATACTAAGAGAAGCTAAAAAGGTTGCTGAAAATCTATCCTTTGCTCGAAAAGGTGATGATATTGTAGTTGCTGCTGGAATAGCTAATTCAGAATCAGGTGGAACTAATATGCTTAAAGTTTATAAACTTTAAGTAATGGAAAATCTACAATATATTATAAATAAAAGACTGCTGACAGAGTCAGCAGTCTTTTATTTGAAATCTAATAACTGAAAACTAAGCTCAGTCCTCCACACTCCAAACTTCACACTATTTAAACAAATTCCCAAAAAGGTCTCCTAATGAAACTCCTTCATCTGCATCATTATATTGTAAGTATTCCTTAGATTTTTCGTCAGCATCTTTTATTGATAATGATATTTTTTTATCTTCCTTATTTATATCTAATACTTTAACTTTTACTTTTTGTCCTAATGTTAAAAGGTCTGACGGTTTAGCTATATTTTCATCTGTAATTTCATGAAGATGCACTAAACCTTCTACTCCTGGGAATAATTCAACAAAGGCTCCAAAGTTTAAGAATTTAACAACAATACCTTCTACTATATCCCCGGCCTTTATTTTATTTACTTCTGTTATCCATGGATCTTTATTTACATCTTTTAAAATTAAAGAAATTCTTTCCTTTTTTGCATCTACTTCTCCAACAAAAACTTCTACTTTATCTCCTAGCTTTACCACATCTTCAACTCTTTTCACTCTTCCCCAAGCTAAATCATTTATATGAATTAAGCCAGTTATTCCTCCAAGATCAACTATTGCTCCAGCTTTTAATATTTTTACAACTATACCGCTTCTTTTTTCTCCTGCTTTAATATTTGCCCAAAGTTCTTTCTTTTTTATTTCATATAATGTATCTTCAATAACTTTTCTAGAGGCTACTACTTTTTTATTTCTTAAGTCTAATTCTATTATTTTGACTTCTATTTCCTTACCTATTAGTGAAGATAGTTCTATTCTTTCTCTTGAAGCTAAAGAAGCAGGAATAAACACTCTTATATTTCCATAATAAGCAGCTAAACCACCTTTTACTTCCTCTTTAACATATACTTTAATATTTTCTCCTTTTTTAAAAGCCTCTTTCAACTCTTCTCTTTCTGTAATCTCTAAGGCCTTATTTCTTGATAGCTGAACATAACCTTCCCCATCATGTGGTGATAATACATATACTTTAATTTTATCTCCTTTTTTTACAACTTCTAGTGGATTTTTATCTGTATCTGTTAAATCTTCTTTTGCTATAATTCCATCAAAAGCATAATCAATGTTAACAATTACTTCTTTATCATTAACCTCAATTACAACTCCTTCTAAAATATCCCCTGTATGTATTCTCTTTACATCAAAATCCTTTAGTAAATCCTCCATTGTTTGTTCTCTAATTTCATTTTCCATATTCTTCACTCCTCTTATACACGTTAAACTTTCTTGTTAAATATTATTTTTTATATAAATTATCTTGTAAAAACTAATTCTTTTTCATTCGATAATTCTTCATTATATTCATATTCTTCTAAATTAAATTTCTTTATATCTTCTATATCGTTGATTTCATTTTGTATTATATATCTAGTCATTAAACCTCTTGCTCTTTTAGCATTTATAGTTATTATTTTGTACTCCTCTCCTCTTAATTCCTTAAAAACAGGAGTTATAACCTTTATTTCCTTATTCTTTTCTATACCTTCAATGGATTTATAGTACTCCTTAGAAGCTAAATTTATAAGCAATTTACTACTACTCTTTTTTACTTCTTCTGCAATAGTTTCTTCTAAAGTTTTCCCCCAGTATTCATAAAGATTCTTTTTACCTTCTATAGCTAGTTTTGTACCCATTTCTAATCTATATTCATTAACACCATCAAAAGGTCTTAAAACTCCATATAGGCCTGATAGTATTCTAAGATGATCATTGGCATAAAATAATTCGGCATCAGTAAAGCTTAAAGGATCCATGCCTCTAAATACTTCTCCTCTAAAAGCTAACAAGGCTTGCTTAGCACCATCTAAGGTAGTTGTCCACTTTTCATTTCTTTCCTCAGTCAATTTTGCTAATTTTGTACTAATTTTCATTAACTTTTCTAAGGAAGAACTATTATATTTCAACAGCTCCTTCATTATTTCCTTTGATCTATTTAAGAAGTTAGGACTAGTCATAGGTAAATTTTCATATTTCTTTTCAAAATCTAAAGTTTTTGCTGGAGATATGACTATTATCATGTTAATCTCCTCCTTAGTTAAGCCTCTATATATTTTTATTTTTCTTTAACTCATTATAGCAATAATTAATTATATCGCTTCTTTTTATTATTCCAATAAATATTCCTTCGTCATCAACTACTGGAACAAAATTTTGATTTGTAGCTAAAGAAATCAAGCTTTCTACGTTTGAATTAATTGATACACTTTTGTGCTTTATTCTTCTAGGTATATCAGTAACTCTCACATTTTCTGTATTTTTAAAATTTAATTCTGGTGTATTTTTTAGTTTCCAAAGTAAATCACCTTCAGTTAAAGTTCCTACGTATTTCCCTTCCTTATCTATTAAAGGAATTGCTGTATATCCATGATGCTCCATTCTTTCTATAACTTGTCTCATTGTTGCATCTAAATATTCATATATAACCTCATTTTTAGGCGTTAAAAAAAATGCAATATTCATATATTCATCTTCTCCTATAAATTATTTAACTAGGTCATATATATTTTAACATATTTAAAAATATAATAGTTTAAAATATTATTATATTAACATATTATTAAGTTTCATTATTGCTTTTTTTACCTTATCACAATAATTAATATATTCAATTTCATCTAAGAAAGAATAATTTTCCTTATATATTTCATCATTACTAAAAGTCCTTTTTATTATAAGCTCATTTAAAATTTTATTTTTACACTTAGGGCATGTCCCTAGAGATACAAATCTCCATCTTAATGGAATCAACTCATATTCAAGTTCTAAGGAAATTTTACATTTTGGACATTTTTGACTTACCTTAGTTTTATCTATTGTATACTCATTTAAATTCTTAATTTCCAAGGCTGGCATATTATATATATCCTTAATCATATAATTCCTGACTGCTCTAGAATTATAAATTCTCTTAAAAACAAAAGATGTATAAATTGCATCATTTAAGGCATCATGTAATTTTGCAGCATCAACTTTTATTTTTAATTCATCTAAGGCATGTTTTAAACTTAATGCTTTCTTTTTTCCCAATATTTTAGTTGAATATTCTTGAATATCAAGATATAAAGCCAGCCAACTTAAATCCTCATATTTATGATATATTGCATTATTTATTATTTCGATAATATCATCTTTAGCCCAAGAACAAATTATATCCCCTTCATCAATAAGCTCCTTTAATCCATCCATCCCTTCTCTAAAGCTTATACCTTGTTCTAAATCTTCCTCTTGTATGTTTGTAATTTCTGATATTTTAGGATTTAATACTTTTATAACTGAAGGCTTTATATATGCTTTATATTCTTTAATAGGCTGCATATAGTTATCTAACTTTATTGCACCTATTTCTATAATTTCATTATCAAGTTCAACTTCCTTTAGTTCTGGATTTTCATCGAATATATTGGGCCTATATTTTTTTATATCTTCTAAATTATTAAATTCTAAATCAATTATTATGAAAGCCATAGTCAATACCCCTCAAAATTTAATTCCTAGGTATATTATGCCATTATTTTTAGTATTTTTCATTATATTTGCAAATATTTCTGAAAAATTGATTATCTTTCATTAAATCGAGTAGGAGCTGAATAATTATTTTATTCAGCGTCCTCTCACACCACCGTGCGTACCGTTCGGTACACGGCGGTTCAATAGAAATTAATGTACAAATGAATAAATTTCAGCTATTGACACCAAACCTATTTCTTTGAGGTATTTATTGGTTAGTGCTCTGGATAATATAGGGCTGTTGGATATTCTCCAATAGCCTTTTCTTGTGTTTGCATATTCCCACGCTTTGTTAT
>NZ_JAHLPS010000043.1 GCF_018918055.1 Caproiciproducens sp. MSJ-32 | reverse complement strand
CCGCCGACTTCCTTCAGATTCCACCTCGCGGTGGACACCCTTGTCTTAGGCTAACGGTTGGCACTATCAACCCCCGTATCGGACTTTCACCGACAAGATTACGCCCATGCCGGGCGCACGTTAAAAAGACAGATTCGTAATGAATCTGTCTTTTTTATCCCCTCTTATTTTAAATACCAGTATTCCTTATTATGTTCCATTAAATCATCTAAAACTAATTTAGCCTTTTCTGGATTTACTACTGTTCTATTTAAGGTTAAAGCTTGTAAAGCCTTCACATAGTTTTGCTCTAAGCATGCTTCTACTGTTAAGCGTTCATAAGCATGTTGACCTTCCATAAGTCCCTTATAGAATGGCTTTATTTCACCATATTTATAAGGATGAGCTCCGTCTTTTCCAACTGTTCCTGATACTTCAACTATGGCATCTTCACTGAAGTTTGTTATTATTCCATTGTTTCTGCTCATTAGTATGAATTCATTATTTAGATCATAGGCAATTGATTCAGCTAATTCAACCATTAAATTACCAAATACACTGTCACTAATGATTTCTATATCTTCAATATTATCTGTTCCTACAGCCTTGCTGCAGATTTCCCAAATTTCTTTTTCCCTGCTGTCTCTTGCCTCATCAGCTCTAGTATAATTTGGATCACTTTCTGCAACTATTTCTTCTGGGAAGAAGTAATATTGTAGATAAGTCGTTGGAATATATTCATCAAAGAATTTTAAATATTTATTTACTCTTAGGTAAGTGTCTAACCAAGATTTTGATCTTTGTTCTGCATTATATGGTTTAAAATCATGGTCTCTTAGGTAATTTCTTAATTTTTCAAAATGGTTGTTTCCATGAATATCCCATAGATCTGTGAACCATCCAAAGTGATTTAAACCAAAGTAAGTTGCTCTTAAGTCATGTTGTGGAACTCCTAAAATTTTGGCAAAGGATCTCATTAGAGAATATGGCTGGTCACAAAGATTTAATATTCTCTTATCATCTGGGAATAATTTATCTAAAGCTAAGGCTACTATTGCTGCTGGATTTGTATAATTTAATATCCAGGTATCCTTTGAATGCTTACGCACTTGCTTAACCATTTCAATCATTGCATTTATAGATCTCATTCCATAAGCAAAGCCGCCAGGTCCGCAGGTTTCTTGCCCTACTAAACCGTATTTTAGAGGAATTTTTTCATCAAGACTTCTCATTTCCCCCTTACCTACACGCATTTGGCAGAATACATAATCTGTTCTTTCGTAAGCTACATCTGGATCTGTTGTAAATACAACTTCAGTTTCTGGACAAAAGTGCTTAAGCACTAATCTTATATAGTCCTCCATCTTTGATGTTCTTTCAGTATCTATATCATAGAAGATTATTTTCTTTAAAGGAAATCTATCCTTCATTTTAACTAAACTTCCAACTAAGGCTGGTGTTCTTGCGCTTCCTGCTCCAGTTACTGTTATAATATTGCTACTTCTCATATCTAACTCCACCTTTTCTTTAAAAAATTTGTTATTTTATGGTTTTATTTACTTTGCTAGTTCTTCATCCACAGCATTTCTAACAAATTCAACTAATGGTCCATAAACTATGTGAATATGTTTTGGTGCTGGGAAGAAAATACCTGTGCATCCTGATTCCTCTAATATCTTCTTGTCAACTTCTTTAACATCTCCTAAGTCTATTCTTAACCGTGTAATACAGTTATCAACATTCTTAATATTAGCTTTTCCACCTAGTCCCTTAACAACTAGTTTTGCTATTTCATCATATCTCTTTTCTTTGATTAATGTGTTTTCAACTGAAGGTACATCTTCTCTACCTGGAGTTTTAAGATCTAATTTTAAGATCATAAACTTAAAGATAAAGTAAGTTACTACTGCTAAAACTAATCCTATAAGTACAAAACTTAGCCAATTTGTCCTTTCATATAATAAACCAAAGATTGCAAAGTCAAATATTGTTCCTCTTATGTATCCAATACCAACATTTGCAAAGGATATTGCCACTGCCCCTATACCAACTATACATGCATAGATAACATATAATAGTGGTGAAATAAATACGAAGGAGAATTCTAGCGGTTCAGTAACATTACCTAGTAATGCTGTTAGCACGCAAGTTAACATTAAAGATTTAACCATTGGTCTATTTTCCTTGTGGGATGTTTTATACATTGCTAAAGCTATTGCTGGGAAGGCAAATAGTGTTACTAACATTTGTTGTTGTGCCATAAATCTAGTTAATTTAGGTATCATGTTCCAGTATTCACTGTCTGGTCCTAAATTGAATAGGATTTCATTTAGTGCTGGTACAACCCCTACATAAGTTTCTCCATTGATTACATAGCTTCCACCAGCTTCAGTAAATCTAAATAATGCATTCCATAAGTGATGTAATCCAAATGGTATAAATAATCTTTCACCTGCTGCTGTAAAGAATGGTCCAACTGGACTTAAGAATACTACTGATAGATGAGTTAATAATCCAACTGCTGCTTCCCAAATAAATGGAATTCCTAAACCTATAGCTACCATTATTCCCATTGTTATAATAGGAACTGATTTTTTACCTGCAAAGAAAGCTAAAGCTATTGGTAATTCTAACTTATAGAACTTATCAGTTGCCCAGGCTGCTACTCCGCCGGCAATAATACCTCCTAAGGCATTAACATTCATTGTTTGAATTCCTAGAACTTTTATTTGACCGAATTGGCTCATAACTTCTGGATCAACTAGCTTACCAGTTACATTTAACCATACGTTCATTGTAATAATTAAAATCAAATAACCAAGGACTGAAGCAAAAACTGCAATTCCCTTGTCCTTTTTAGACATACCATAAGCAACACCCATAGCAAATAATAAAGGTATATTATCAAAAATAGCACTTGCTATAGTTCTTATACTAACTAAAGTTGTATTAATAGCTTCATTACCTAATACCGGAAATCTAGCAATCATATATGATTGAACAAGAGCTCCTGTTATACCTAAAATCATACCTACTGGAGCCATAACTCCGATAGGAAGCAATAAAGTTCTACCAAATTGTTGAATTTTTTGGCTTAATTCTTTTCTCATTACCTTTCCTCCATTTACCATCTTAATTAATATACGAAATATGATTTCTTTTAAGAGCGCCCTTTTCGTTTTTAATTTTATATTTAAATTTAAACATTTACAATAAGTTTGAAGGATACTCTTTTCCTATCTAAATACCTAGGTCAGGCAAAATGACCTAGGTCAGATACAAAAAAATAGCCCTAAACTAGAGCTATTTTTTGATATATTCTTTAATTGTATTCACAAGCATCTCAATGACTAGAAAAATCCCTATTCTAGAACTGCTGTCATTAAATTTAGTCTCTGTTTCGTCAGATACACAGGCAAAGGTATAATCGCTTATCTTTGCCAGTTCATTTGTACCAAAGGAAGTTATTGCAACAGTTTTACATCCCTTCATCTTGGCAATATTAGCGATTTCTAATATCTTGCTTGTCTTACCTGATAGGGATATTAATATCACCATTTCATCCTTTTCTAAGGTGTTACCAACAATGGTCGATAAGTTATAGTCCTGAACAAAAATACACTTAATCCCTAAGGTTAAAAGCATATGGTTTAAATGGTGGCCTGCAGCCTTGCTTGTTCCTCTTGCAAAGACATAAACAGCTTTAGCCTTTATTATTTCCTTTGCAATATTTTTATATAAAGCTATATCTATAACCTTAAAGGTTCTTTCTATATTTTCCTTTAAGCTGTACTGCAAGTCCTCTAAGACTTTATTTGAATTTTCGCTATTATAAGAAGTTTTTAAATAATATTTCAAATCTGAAAAACCTTCAAAACCTAACTTTTGAGCTAAGTTTATTATTACAGTCTTTGATGTAAAGGTTGCTTTAGCCAGGTCATTTATCTTCATTGTCATAACCTTTTGTTCATTATGATAAATATAAGTAAAAACCTTTTGTTCACTATTTGTCAATGTATTAAATAACCTAGCTAAATGTTCCATAATAACTCCTTATTTTCTAAATTTATATACTACATCACAAACTAAGTCAACAACTCTCTTATCAAAGACGCTAGGTATTATATAATCTGGGTTTAAGTCAGCATCATCTATGCATCCTGCAATTGCCCTTGCAACTTCCAGCTGAATTTCTTTTGTTATTTTATTAATACGTGCCTTTAAAGCTCCCTTAATTATCCCTGGAAAAACTAATAAATTATTTATTTGATTAGGATAATCGCTCCTTCCAGTTGCTATAACCTTTACATTAGCTTCACGAGCTGTTTCAGGCATTATTTCTGGAGTTGGGTTTGCTAAGGCAAATATGATAGCGTCCTTATTCATTGACAAGGCCATTTCCTTAGTTACAATATTAGCCGCACTAACTCCTATAAAGGCATCAGCCCCTGCTAGGGCATCCTTTAATGTGCCTTCCTTCCCCTTATTAAACTTAGCGGCACATTTCCTTTGATAGTCGTTAGAAGCGTTTTCATGAGTTATTATACCATATCTATCACAAATTACAATGTTCTTAAAGCCAGCTTCATAAATCAAATTTGATATGGCAATACCTGCAGCTCCAGCTCCATTAACTACAATTTTCATATCATAATCCTTCTTAAGAAGCTTCTTAGCATTTAACAAGGCTGCCAAGGTTACTATTGCTGTACCATGCTGATCATCATGAAAAACTGGTATATCACATATTTCATTTAATCTTTCTTCTATTTCAAAACATCTTGGAGCACTGATATCTTCAAGATTTATAGCTCCAAAGCTTCCTTCTAAAAGCTTTATTGTATTTACTATTGTATCTACATCCTTATCCTTTATACATAATGGAAAAGCATCTACCCCTGCAAACTCTTTGAATAGTACACATTTTCCTTCCATTACAGGCATGGCTGCTAATGGGCCAATATCACCTAAACCAAGAACAGCAGTCCCATCAGTAATAACTGCAACCAGATTTCCCCTTCTTGTATATTCATAAGATAAATTCTCATCCCTTTGAATTTCTAAGCAAGGGTGGGCTACTCCAGGAGTATAAGCTACTGCTAGATCCTCATTATTTTTTATCTCACATCTACTTATTACTTCAATTTTTCCCTTCCATTTTTTATGTGCTTCTAAGCTTTTTTCTTTCATATATATCACTCTCCTCATTTGTATAATAGGTTCTCTTCCCTTTTATTTCAATAATTTGAGGCAATTTAAGACCTAAGTAACTTTTTATATAAATCCTATTATAATTCAATTATTTTCAAAAAATGAAATAATTATATATGTTCTTGCCTTTATTAATTAATAATTATATAATAATGTTTTGTAGTTATGAAAACTTTTATCAATTATACATTTATATAAATTTTTTACAAAGGGGGAATGGTCATGACAAAAGATATGACAAGAGGAAATCCTATAAAACTAATCTTAACCTTTTCTCTTCCGCTACTTATAGGTAATGTTTTTCAACAGTTTTATAACATGGCTGATACTATAATTGTTGGTAAGTTTTTAGGGGTTAATGCTTTAGCTGCAGTTGGTTCAACTGGAGCCCTATCCTTTTTAGTAATTGGATTTGTTATTGGTTTAACTGGAGGTTTTGGAGTATTAGTTTCTCAAAAGTTTGGTGCAGCTGATGAGGAAGGGGTAAAAAAGGCTTTTGCTAGTTCCCTAATTTTATCCGCTATTATGACCGTAATAATTACAATTATCAGTTTAGTTACTGTTAAACCTCTTCTAATACTTATGAATACACCAGATAATATTTTAGATGATGCTCTAGCTTACATTATTGTGATTTATGCAGGTATTGCAGCAACAGTATTTTATAACATCCTTTCCAGCGTTCTAAGAGCCCTTGGAGACAGTAAGACTCCATTATATTTCCTAATTATTTCTTCATTATTAAATATAATTTTAGACATTGTATTTATCAGAAGCTTTGGAATGGGTCCTGAAGGAGCTGCTTATGCAACTGTTATTTCCCAAGGAATTTCCGCAGTTTTATGTATGATATATATAGTAAAGAAATTCCCTATTTTAAGATTAAAGAAAGGACATTGGAAAATAGATCCTTCTTATGCAAAAACTCAGCTAAGAATAGGTATTCCTATGGCCCTTCAATTTTCCATAACTGCTGCTGGTGCCGTTATTCTACAAGCTGCCCTTAATGGCTTTGGTTCAATAAAAATAGCGGCTTATACTGCAGCCTTAAAGGTACAGCAAGTATTTATGCAGCCTTCTATTTCCTTTGGTGTTACAATGGCTACCTATGCTGGACAAAACCTAGGAGCAGGAAAAATAGATCGTATAAAGGACGGGGTAAAAAAGGGAACAATTATAAGCATAATAGTAAGCATTACATCTACCATTATAGTTTTACTATTTGGAACTTTCTTTATAAAGATGTTTGTAAGTGCTAATGATGTTGAAGTAATAGAAACTGCAAAACATTACTTAGACACTGTTTCCTTCTTCTATATACCTTTAGGCTTAATCTTTATATTTAGAAACACCCTTCAAGGAATTGGAGATAGTTTTGTGCCTATGATGGCTGGCTTTGCTGAAACGGTTGCTAGAACAGTAGTTGCCTTTACCTTGCCAAAGTTCTTAGATTTTACTGGAATTGCTTTAGCTGATCCTGCTGCTTGGATAGCTGCTGCTATTCCTTTGACACTTACTTATATAAAAAGAATAAAATCAATGATGAAAGAAAAAGAAAATAAAGAGGAAGAAGTTCCAGCCTTAGCTGAATAAAATTTAAAGGAGACTCATAAATGATTTTAAAATCATCTATGAATCTCCTTTTTTTTAATTTTTATAACTGTCCATCACCATATCTCTTTTAGGGTCGGTAATTATATATGCTCCTCCAATTAAAGATAGGGCAACTACGGCTCCGCCAAAAATTCCTGATAAAGATGTTCCAAAAGCAGTATCAGAATTTTTTAAAGAATAGTCTGGCAGAATTGCAATAGCTTCTTGGAAGCTATCAAGTTTTTTATAAAACTCGCTAGAACTTTCTATTTCTATAGAGCCAGTAATTTTACTTATAGACCATTCAAGACCATCTGGATATTCAGAGCCTGCTAAAGAAAGAGCTCCTGCAGTTAATATTGCTGTTGCTGAAAGAACAGCAATTAGTTTATTAAAGGATAACTTAGCCTTCTTTTCTTCTTCCCTTTTTCCTCCACAGATTAATTCTGCTCTTGCTTCATATACAAAGGAAAGGACTCCTGCAGTTATAAGGCCTTCTACTAGGCCAATTGCCAAATGAATAGGCTGAATTACTGATATAAAATCAACAAAAGGTAATTGAGAATTTCCTGAAGCTAGGGCTTCAAGAGCTACAGAAAAGGCTCCAAGCTGTAAGCTTATTATTGAAGCTATAATAGATGCTATAATAATCCTCTTCTTTGATACTCCCCCCTTCATAATAGGCTTCCATATGAAAAGTCCTCCAACAATACAGCTATAAAAGGCAATATTCCATATATTACAGCCTAGGGCTAAAATTCCCCCATCTGCAAAGAGCAAAGCTTGTACTAGCAATATTCCAACCATGGTTAAGAAAGCTGCATAAGGTCCTAATAAGGCAGCTAGTAATATTCCTCCGCAAAGGTGGCCTGAAGAACCTGTTCCTGGGATTGTAAAATTAACCATTTGGGCTGCAAAGACAAGGGCTCCAGCAGCTCCCATCATTGCAGTCCTTTCTGGACTATTTTCTAATTTAATCTTTTTTATTGAATATCCTGTTGCTGCCGTAGAACAGGAATACATTAGCCCTGCGACTGCTGGACTAATAAGGCTATTTACCATATGCATTTTTATCTCCTCCTTTTATCCCTTTCTCCCCTATTCTAAATAATTATATAGACATACTCTTTATTTCCTTATATTGTTTTAAGTCAACATACAATTCTTCTAAATATGGATTGCGCTTAGTTTTCTTGATCTTATAGAGCATATAAATAGTTACAGCCACATTAGCAATAAGGGCTAATAAGCTTATAATAAATAACCAGCCTTCACTATAACTTGATGCTACTGCAAATTTACCTTCATCAATAAAGGATGGGAAGGTTTGGGCAAACATGCACCATAGTGCTAGAGTATGAGCCCTATGTTGAAGCCAGGCTCCCTTTCCAACAGTGAAGGCACATAAAGTTGGAGCAAGAAGTAAGGCAAAACCACAATACCAGGAATGACCAGGAAGGCAGTTATAGGTATAGGCAAAATTCCATAGGTCATAGGCTAAAATCCAAAACCATAGCATATCTGGCCAAAGCATGTCTTGACTCTTGTCCTTAGCTGTCTTTTTACGAATACAAATTCCTACCCAGCCGCTTATAGTTATAATATTTAAGATACCAGCCAAGGCATTCATATAATTCCATGACCCTCCCAATACATACATATTTCCATCTGTAAGAATTCCGCCTCCAGTATATTTAAGGCCGATTTCAATATCACGAATTACTGCTTCAAGAATATTAATTGCTAAAATCAATGGAGGAAAGGCAAGGAAAATTTTTCTTCTTCCCCCTTTTAAATACCTTATGCACCAAAAGCCAATACAGCCTGCTGTTGAGGAATATACCTTTGCTAAATGGAACCAATCTGTATAAGTCTTATCCTTTAAGACTGTAAACCATAAAACTGAAAGGACTGCTGGCAGAATAACAAAACAAATAAAGCCGCAAATTTTAGACCGCCTTGATATTTCATTTAATAAAAATAAACTTAGAAATACTGCTATCCAAACAAACCATACAGAAGCAAAGCTAGCTCCTGCTTCATAATTAAAAGTAAACATATTCCAACCCTCTTTATTAATTATTTTTAATCTTAATAACAGACAATTTCCTTAATAAAAAACTCCCTGCCCCCTAGTATTTCATAGTTTTTACTATTACATTTGGGGCATATTCCTTTGTTCTTAATTAAAGCAAAAACCTTATTACAATCTTTACATAAGGCGTTGGCAGGCAGTACTTGTATTTCTAGTTTTGAATCTTCTAAGATGCTTCCTTCTATTGCTGCTGGATATAGATTTTTCATATATCTAGGAACTACAGAGGAGAGTTCCCCTATCTGTAAGACTAGAGTTTCAATTTTCTTTACATCATTTTCCCTTGCAAACTTTTCTACAGTTTTAACCACCTCAAATAAAACACCTATTTCATGCATATAAACTCTCCTCCATACTAAATACTATCTGCTCCTCTTTAATACTTTCTTAGCCTTTTTAAGGACAATTCTTCCCTTACGCTTAATAACATTTTTAATAACTACTGGCTTTAGATCTTCAAAGGCAACCCCTTCTGCATCATATTTTCTAACGAGGGAAATGGCATCAAATTTACATCTTGTTGTGCAGGCACCACAGCCTACACATAAAAATTCATCAACAACCGTTGCCCCACAGCTTAGGCAGCGCTCTGTTTCCTTTTTAAGCTGCTCTTCTGTAAAGGTTAGTCTTAAGTCCTTAAAGCTTTCCCTTGCCTTTTTACCATCTACATAATTTGTCCTCTGCCTTGGAATATTATCATAGCCTTCAAAAAGAATATTCTCCTTATCAAAGGCCTTATATTTCCTTCTATCACGGCCTATTACTAAGCTTTGACCCGGATGAACAAAACGATGAATCGAAATTGCCCCTTCCTTTCCTGCTGCTATGGCATCAATAGCAAATTTAGGCCCTGTAAATACATCTCCTCCTACAAAAACATCCTTTTCCTCAGTCTGATAAGTAAAGGAATCTGCCTTTACTGTATTATTAGGATTTAATTCTATCTTGCTGCCTTCAAGGAGACCGCCCCAGTCAATAGCTTGTCCAACAGAAAGAATTATTGTATCAGCCTTAACTGTTATAGTTTCTTCCTCATCATATTTTGGATTAAATTTATTATTTTCATCAAAGACTGAAAGGCACTTTTTAAATTCTATTCCTTTTACCTTTCCATCTTCTGTTATTATTCTCTTTGGTCCCCAGGAGTTGTTTATCATAATTCCTTCAGATAAACTTTCTTCAATCTCTTCCTCTAAAGCTGGCATTTCTTCTGGCTTTTCTAAGCAGTAGATGCTAATCTTCTTTCCTCCAGCCCTTACTGCTGTTCTTGCTACATCTATGGCAACATTGCCTCCTCCTATTACAACTACATCTTCCTTAAGCTCTAGCTTTTCCCCTAAATTAACCTTTCGCAAGAAATCAATTCCTGAAATAACTCCTTCTGCCTCTTCTCCCTCTATTCCAAGCTTCCTTCCTGCCTGAGCACCAATTGCTAGATAAAAGGCTTCATAGCCTTCCTGCCTTAAATCTTGCAGGCTTAAATCCTTACCAACTTCAATTCCTGATTAATTTCACATAATTTTGGTCCTAGCTTTAAGGCGTTAACTGGACATACTGCCACACATTCTCCGCAGGCAACACATTTATCCTTATTAACTGAAGAAACATAGTTTGAGCGGACCATATCAGAATTTTTAAACATTCCAGCAGATCTTAAGGAAAGGCAGGAACAGCCGCAGCAGTTACAAATAGCATGAGTTTTGCCTGAACCATCAAGGTTTGGTATTTGATGCATAAGCCCATTTTCTTCAGCCCTTCTTATTATTTCAAAGGCTTCTTCCCTGCTTATTTGACGGCCTCTGCCTGTTCTAATATAATACTCAGCAGCATGTCCCATTTGAATGCACATGTCTTCTGCCAAGTGTCCGCAGCCTTCTCCCATTACCCTTCTTGATACACGGCAGGAACAGTCTGAAACACTAAAGATAGTATTTTCGTTAAGGTATTTTGAAACTTCCTCATAGGAAGCCCTTCTTGTTTCTCCATCAATTGCCTTTTCTATAGGAATAACTCTCATTAAGCCCACTCCTACTGGAAAGGCTCCTGCTGACTTAGGTCCCCTTACTCTTCCATAAGCTTCAAAGGCCTCTGCAATTTGAGGGTATTTTTCAACATTCTTTTTGTTATTAACCATCATTTCCATAATGCCTGGAACCCAGGTGTCATACCAGAAAGTATCAACTCCATTTATATTGTTAACAAAGCATACTCCTACCTCTGCTAATTGGTATAGAAGTCTCTCTGTTTCTTCTACTGATTTACCGCATTTTGGAGCAAGTTCCTTTGCAGTAGTTTTTTCTCTTATCTTCATGCAAAGAGCAACTTCTGCCATTTCATCAGTTACAACCGGTTCCAAAATTAAATATTCTGGATCTGTTGCCTTTATTTCATTTTTTGAGCCACGCTTCTTTCTGCTTATATGATTAGCCAGATCCAGCACCTTTTCTTTTACCATATAACCCTATCCTCCATTTTTCTTACTTTAGCCTTCATTCCAATTTTTAATTTCCCTGCGAAGCCAGTCTGCAAACTTATCTATTCCTTCTCCCGTCCTTGCTGATATAGGAATTATTTCTGCCTTTGGATTTAACTTCTTAATACGTTCTTTGCAGGCTTCTAGGTCAAAGTCAAAATAATTTAAAACATCAATCTTATTAATTAATACAAGGTCTACAACAGAAAACATTAAAGGATACTTTAAAGGCTTGTCATCGCCTTCTGGAACACTTAAAATCATTATGCTTTTTGAGGCTCCAGTATCAAATTCTGCAGGACATACTAAGTTTCCTACGTTTTCTAAGATTGCTAAATCAATATCTTCAGTTCCTAGAGCTGTAAGTCCCTGTCTTGTCATATCTGCATCAAGATGGCACATTCCTCCAGTATGCAGCTGAATGACTTTAACACCGGTTTCAGAAATTGTATGAGCATCAACATCTGAATCTATATCTGCTTCCATTACTCCAATTCTTATATCCTTTTTTAAGTTATTTATTGTTTTAGTCAAAGTTGTGGTCTTTCCTGAACCAGGTGAGGACATCACATTTAGCAAGAAAGTTTTTTCCTTTTTTAATTCCTCCCTAAGTAAATCTGCCTGCCTATTGTTATCTTCAAAAACACTTTGCTTTATCTCAAGTACCCTAAATTCCGCCATATTATACTTCCATCAATAAATTTGTTTTTAAAAAATATGCCTTTGATAAAAGCTTAACATTCTAAATTTTATATGTTAATATTTACCAATTGCTCCTTTTATACTTTTCTACAAAGCTTTATAAAGTAAAAAAAAACTTCAACCATATTAACAATTAAGTTAATTATTGATTGAAGGTATATATATTTATTCTTCCATTGGCAATTTAACTTCAAATACAGTCTTATCATCATCACTATAGGCAGATATTTTTCCACCATAGAATCCTTGCTCTTTTCTGTATCGCTGACTAAAGCTGATATATTATCTGAAGAAGCTTTTGACTGCTCTGCTAATTTTCTTATTTCTTCTGCAACTACTGCAAAGCCCCTGCCTTGTTCCCCTGCCCTTGCTGCTTCTATTGATGCATTTAGGGCTAGAAGGTTAGTTTGTTCAGCAATCTTATTTATTAAATCGGTCATTTCACTTATATTATTAATCTTTTCATCTAAATTGTTAAATTGAAGTATAAGTTCCTTAAAGGCTTCCCTTATTTGGTTTATGGCATCTACCAATTCCTGCATGCTTCTATTACTATCAGATGCCATAGTTCCAACAGTTTCTGAAGATTTTTCAACTCCTTGAATTAATTCAATAATTTCATTGACTTGTTCTCCAAAATTTCCAACTACAGTAGTTATATCTATTAAATCTTCACTTTGGGAGGTTGTCCCCTTTGTTACTTCTTCTATTGCTGTTGAAACATTTCCTGAAGATACTGACATTTCTTCTGCTGTGCTTGCTAAAGTTTCTGCCTTAAGATCTATATCATCTGAAACTTCTTTAACCCTTCTTATAACTGCTGATATTTCCTTTATTGTTTTTGATAAACTTCTCTTCAATAGGGCAAATTCATTATTGTCCTTTGTTTCTAAATCAACTGTAAAATCTCCTGTTGCTAGAACTTCCAATTTATCCTGCATATCTTTTGAAGCAAGTTTGATTATTTTAATAAATTGGTAAGAGAAGAAGGAGAATATAAGAATTATTAGGCCTATTATAGCTAAAAAGCTTACTCTTGAGCTAGTATAAATACTATCACTTTCAGTATAAAGGCTTCCTGCCTTTTCAACATTATAAGTCTTTAACTTGTATAAGGCTTCTTCTGCCTTAGTTGCAACCGCTGACAGATTATTATAATCTTCTTCAGAAACATCCCTTCCTGCAGCTAAGTCTTTATTTATCTTATCCCAATACTTTAAATACTCATCATAATTTGCCTTAAATTCATTTATCTCTTTTAAGTCTTCACTATCCTTAAAGGCACTATTAAATTTCTGAAGATATTTTTGAATATTTTCATTATGCTTAGCTAGACTTTCAGTGTAACTAGTATCATGCTTATACATTTCCTTATGAGCTTCAATTCTCATATTGGCAAATTCGCCCCTAATACCTGCTCCAATTGATAATGGTTCTACGCTTTCAGTATACATGACCTTTATATTTTTATTAATTTGACTTAAGTAAAAATCCCCTACAAAACCAATGATAACTGCAAATATAACTGCTAATAATGATATAGAAAATACACCTTTTGATAACTTTACATTTTTTAATTTATTAATCATAAGCTCCCACCTATTCTATTAAAAGTCTGATAAAAATACTAATTATTATTAAGTTAAGTTTTTATGTTTAGAGGCTTTATTTTCCTACAAACTTTGACAAACTTCCAAATCTTATTTTATTTTCCAAATATTATTTTTTTATTTAATAATAATTATCATTAAATACCCTTTATTATTTTATCACGAATTATATATTTTTCTAGCCTTATTCTATAGAAAGAAAAAATTTTTAATGATTTCAAATATAAAATTATCCTTCTTTTCATAAAGAGAATTTACTTGGTTATAATATGTCATATGTATAAAAAGAATATAAATCTCTTTGACATCTTTATAAAATCTATGTATAATAATTCTTGTAAACGAACTATAATTTAATATTAGCAAAAAATATTCGCATATAGGAGTATGATGATGGATAACGTATTTGATTATGAAGACATTCAACTAATACCAAACAAATGTATAGTAAACAGTCGTTCTGAGTGCGATACATCTATAAACTTTGGCGGAAGAAGCTTTAGACTTCCGGTTGTTCCAGCAAATATGCAGACTATTATAGATGAAAAAATCGCAAGCTTTTTAGCTGAAAACGGATATTTTTATATAATGCACCGTTTCAAACCAGAAACAAGAAAAGACTTTGTAAAAGAAATGAAAGAAAAAGGATTGTTCGCCTCTATTAGTGTTGGGGTTAAGCCAGATGAATATAAATTTATTGAAGAATTAGCAAGGGAAAATCTTGAACCTGAATATATAACAATTGATATTGCTCATGGACACTCTAATTCAGTTATAAATATGATTCAACATATAAAGAAATACTTACCAAATAGCTTTGTAATTGCAGGAAATGTTGGAACTCCAGAAGCAGTAAGGGAATTAGAAAATGCTGGTGCAGATGCAACTAAGGTAGGTATAGGACCTGGAAAGGTATGTATAACTAAAATTAAGACTGGCTTTGGAACAGGCGGCTGGCAGTTAGCTGCCCTTCGTTGGTGCGCAAAGGCTGCAACAAAACCAATTATTGCAGACGGCGGCATTCGTACTCATGGAGATATAGCTAAATCCATTAGATTTGGTGCATCTATGGTTATGATAGGATCACTTTTTGCAGGACATGAAGAATCTCCAGGTGTAACTATTGAAAAGGAAGGAAAGCTTTATAAGGAATACTTTGGTTCTGCTTCCGAATTCCAAAAGGGAGAAAAAAAGAATGTTGAAGGAAAGAAAATGTTTGTAGAATATAAAGGACCTTTAAAGGATACTTTAATAGAAATGGAACAAGACCTTCAATCATCAATTTCTTATGCTGGCGGAAAGAAACTAGATGCAATAAGAACTGTTGATTATGTGATTGTTAAGAATTCCATATTTAATGGAGACAGAATATATTAAAAAAAAGAAAGGTGTGATATAGCAGTCTTCCATAGGAGGCTTTCCTACTATTGTTGTTGGATAAACTGGATTTTTCTTATGAGTTATGCAGGTTACATGGAATACTGGATAATAGTCTGCTAAGGAATAGTAACCTGTATGATCTCCAAAAGGACCCTCTAATCTTAAAGGCTCATTTACATCCACATAGCCCTCTATAATAAATTCTGCATCTGCAGGGACATAAATATCATTTGTTATTGACTTAACCATATTTACTGGCATTTTTCTTAAAAAGCCTGCAAACATCATTTCATCAATCATCTTTGGAAGAGGTGCTGTAGCTGCATAGGTAATAGCTGGATCACAGCCAAGGGCTACTGATATTGGCATCTTTCCTCCAAGCTTTCTGTACTGCTCATAGATTTCCCTTCCATCCTTATGCCAGTGCCAGTGCATTCCTGTTGTATTTTTATCATAGACCTGCATTCTGTACATGCCCATGTTTTGTATCCCTGTCTCTGGGTCCTTGGTTATTACTAAAGGAAGAGTTAAGAATTTTCCTCCATCTTCTGGCCAGCACTTTATAATAGGAAGCTCATTTAAATCTGGATCATGATTTATAACTTCCTGACAGGCTCCCTTTATTGGCAGCTTTATAGGAAAAACAGAGGCCATTCTAGTAAGCTTTGGGATAGATTTAACTGCCTTAACTACTCCCATGTAGCTGCTCATATCCATAAGGTCATTTATAACATCTCCCATGTCATTTAGGCTTTTAACTCCTAGAGCCATAGCCATTCTTTCATAGGTTCCCATGGCATTTATAAGGACTGGATATTTTGAGCCCTTAACCTTCTCAAAAAGAAGAGCCTTGCCATAGCTTTTAGACACTCTGTCTGTTATCTCTGTTATTTCCAGCTCTGGGTCTACTTCAACTTTTACCCTGACCAGCTCCCCCTTCCTTTCTAATTCTTTTATAAATGATTGTAAATCTTTAAAAGACATATTATCCCCCTAAAATTTAAAAATATTGACGCTTCTTTTGTAAAGTTATATATTGTTTTTATCTGTTGTTTATAAAGATCTAATTAATCCTACAGGAGGACCAAAATGATAAACTTAACTAAACAATTTAAAAATAAAGAAATTACTTTGACAGCTCTTTTTATGGGAAAGGACCTTAATGTATCAATTTATGGTGGAGATCTTCCCACATTGGTGCCATTGCTCTTGGAATTCCCCGTCCCAGCCTTGAAGATAAAAATAAAATAAGTTCTTCCGTTTCTCTTTTAACAATAACAGGCCATAAGGAAGATGTTATCGTTCAAAGGCTTGCCAAAGTTTTGTCAAAAAACCTTAACTCTACAGTAGTTGTAAGCTGCGGCATCCATTATGACAATATAACTTTAGAAGATATAGAAGCAATAAACCTGCTTATATCTGATTTAACTGATGAATTAATTAGTAAATTATCCTAATTTTATATAATTTTCCTTTAATCCTTGTTAAAAAATAGTCCATATTTTGTTTTAAACCTATTTATACAAAATTCAATATAAATAACGATAATGATGAAAGAAAATTTGAGTTTTATATACTTATTTTTAAAAAAATGCTTTAATAAATGTTTGAAAGTCATTTATTAAAGCGTTTTCTTTTTTATAATATATAATTCATTTTTTATTATAATTTTCTTTCCTTGTAGTATTTATCAATTCTTAGATCTATGGCATCTTTCATATGCTCTATAAAGGCCTTATCCTTAATAATATCCTTCATATCATCCTGAAGGGCAATTAGGGCTCCTTCTTTAATTTTAAAGAAATCTCCATGAGTATCTAATAAAAATTTAATTGGATTATCCTTGGCTAATTTAATATATCTTTTCCTATCCCAGCTTTCAAAGTCAGCAGTTGACTTATGCCTTAGCATATCAACTTTATTAGAACCCTTATGGTAAAATTCATAGAAGCTTTGATATACCTCTTCTTCATCAATTTCCATCTTTATATTACCTTTATTATAAAAGGCAAGTAAGATAGGCATCTTATAGCTTTTGCTCATACTGGTTGTTTCTATCATATTAATAAATTCTCTACCCCTACTATTATAAAGGGCTTCTTCATTTTCATTTAGGTCATTGTTTTCCTTTAAGAATTCTAAGTAATTATTAAATGGATTTAAATCTGATTTACTTTTTACTGTTGAGTAAATTTCATCATCTAAATTTCTAAAGAATTCAACCCTTCTTGGAGAATAGCCCAATTCTTCTTTAACTCTTAGGTATTCTTCCCTTAAGGCTTCTTTTATTCTCTCTTTAGTATTCATTTTCTTAGAAGCTAACTTTTTAAATAAATCTATTAATCTAAAGTCAAAATCTACTAGGCAATCTTCTGGATACTCCTCTTTCTTAAACTTTCCTTTTTTAACTTCTGTAGAGGAATATGGTTTTCCACTTAGTAAAAAAGATAATATATCTGCTTTTTTGTAGTTTCCTATAAAGTCCAAAACATTTAGGTACTTTTTATCTTTATATTTTCTTAGTCCCCTGCCTAGCTGTTGTAAAAATACAGTTGGGGACTCTGTTGGTCTTAAAAACATTACCATATCTATTGAGGGAATATCTAACCCTTCATTAAACATATCAACTGAAAAGATTACTTTTATTTCACCTTTAGTTAATTTATTTATGGCGTCAGTTCTATTTTCTGAGTATTCTCCATTTTCTCCACTATATACTGCTACTGCCTTTATCCCATGTTCACAAAAATACTTTGCCATATATTCTGCATGCTTTTTTGAAGTACAAAAACCTAAGGCCCTATTTGAAGAATATTTATTATAGTGATTTAAAATTAGTTCTGCCCTTTTATTAATCATTAAGGACTTTTCTAATTCCTTGTCATTATATTTTCCATTCTTAAATTCAACATTGTCGTAATCTACTGTTTCATCATAAATTCCATAATATCTAAAGGGAACAAGATATCCTTTATTTATAGCATCAGTAAGCCTAATTTCGTAAACAGTATTATAGTCACAAAGGGCAAATACATCTTTTGAATCAAGTCTTTCTGGAGTTGCTGTGAGTCCTAGCAGGAATTTAGGGGTAAAATATTCTATAATATTTCTATAATTTTTTGATACTGCATGATGAAACTCATCTATTATTATGTAATCAAAATAATCCCTGCTAAAATAACCTTCATTTAAGTATTCAGCCTTTCCTAAAGTTTGTACCAAAGCAAAGGTCATAGACTTACCTCTATCTTTTATATCCCTATAAAAAAATCCAATATCATCGCTCTTTCTTACATTTCTAAAGCTTTCTGCAGCCTGCTTAATTATTTCTTCCCTATGGGCTACAAATAAAATTTTATTATACTTTTTAGAATCAAAGGCAGCTAAATAAGTTTTACCAACTCCTGTTGCAGCAACAACTAAGGCCTTATCAAAACCTTCTTCACGGGAATTTTTTAAGGCATATAAGGCTTCAACTTGTGCCCCCCTAGGCTCAAATAATTCTATAACCTTGTTCTCTTTAGAATCCTTATCTTCTTCTTCTGCTTCTTCTATGTCCTTGTAAACCTTAGGACTTTTCCAGGTCCTTGAATATTCTTTCATAACTTCATCATTAATTATTTGAGAATGGTTATAAAACAAGTCCTCAAAGGTAGTGTAAAAGTCATTAAAATCTCTAGGGTTTTGGGACTTTAAAAATCTATAATTCCATTCAATAGAATCCGTTAAGGCCCCACGTGATATATTAGAAGATCCTACGTAAATTTCACTATCATATTTATTATGGAACATATAGGATTTTGGATGAAAGGATTTATTGGGTACATTATAAAACCTTAAATCAATCTTGTCCTTTAATTCCCCCTTAAGAAGATATAAGGCTGAGGGCTGGGTTATTTTTAAATAGTTTCCTGTTAGGATTCTAATTTTTACTCCCCTGGAAACTGCTTCTTTTAAATCATTTATAATAAGTTTTACTCCAGATTCCATTAAAAAAGATACAATAATATCAATGACTTCTGCTTTTTTGAAGCTTTGTTTCAAGCTATAATATAAATGCTTATTGTCTCCAGTTATGGCATTAGAATAGGTACCTTCATTTAAAACAGGACCCTTTATGCTTATATCTAATTTTTCTCCTATTTGCTCTATATCTTTTATCTTTTGATAATTTTTATTATTAACAGCCTTCATATCTCTCACCTTTAACTAAAATTATTTTACAGCTTTAAGTACTATTCCTTCTTTAAAGCCTCCTCTTTCTTCTCTTTTCTTATCTCTCATCTTTAAAAGGTCTTCCTCACTATAGCCTAGTACATGAGCAAGTCCAAATAAAACTTCCATAATATCTGCAAGTTCTTCTAAATTCTTATCTTCTAAAAATTCTCCAACCTCTTCTTGAAGTTTATTTTCTAAAAGGCTATATCTTTCTTCCTTAGGCGCAATTTCTATTTCACATTCTTTCCCACTTGCCTTAATTATTTCAGGAATCTTATCTCTTACTAGTTTGTTGTATTTTTTCATTTGCTACTCCCCCTTTTGCTTAATTTATTCTAAGCTTATTAATTTGGATATTCATTCTCTAATGGTTCTCTAGAATATTCCTTTAAATTATACAATACCGCTCCATAATCTTTATAATTTTTTCTTGCTTCAATTAATGTTAAGCCATGATTTAAATCACTTGTTTCATTATCACTTTTAAGAAACAAATCTATTTCCCACAAACATACTGGGCATACATAAGAAAGTGCATCTCCATTATTGGGAATAGTAATAAATCCACAACAAGGACATGGTGAATTTCCCTTTACATAAACTTCATCATTAGATTGGTTACTTATTATTTCCCTACTTTTTACTTCTGGCAAATACTTATATTCTTTTTTACTCATAAATAAATCACCTATTCTTTAATAAAAGTAAAAGCTATATTTTTTGAACGGCAAATTCCCAAGCTATTTTCTCATCTCCATATCTCATCATACTTTCTTCAGTGCAGTGCTTAATTTCAAATTCTTTAAAGTAATATTCTATATCTTCCCTATCAAAAAATCTCTTATATCCACTTTCAGTTAAGTAAAAATGCTTTTCTATTTTTTGCCCAGTTAAAGCTCCGTAGTTTTTGTCATTAACTGAATTAAGCCTGCCTATTAAATAGCCCTTAGGCTTTAGAACCCTCTTTATTTCTTGGATAATCTTTTTAGTAGCAGCATCGTTAAAGTAATGTAGAGATAAATCAGCTATGATAACTGAAGCACTTTCATCTTCAAAGGGAAGTTTTTGAGTTAAATCAAGCTGACTTGTTTCTGAATTAGCTATGTATTTTCTTACTATTTTTAAGGCTTCTTCTGAATAGTCACAGGATAGGACCTTGTAATTTCTTTCTATTAAATATAAAGTGTCTCCCCCTGAGCCACAGCCTAGATCTATTATGGTGCTGTCTTTGTTGGCTTTTAGTATGGGTTCGTATTTGTTTAGCCAGAGGTCGTAGCTTGGTGGCTTGTTGTTTAGGGTTTGGTAGATGGTGTTCCAGTAGGTTTGCATGTTGCTCTCTCCTTATAAGTATATATATTGATTATACAATATTTAGATTAGTGATAGAGTTTATTTCTGTGAAGATAAATTATTGATAAAATAAATAGTTTTACAAGTAATTAAAAAATGAATTCTTCACAGAATAGGTGGAAATATTAGTGAATAACTTAATACGAAAGATTAAAAAACGTTTATTTATTGAACCTTCTCCTTTAATTTGTGCTACAGTTTCATTAAGATTTTTAATAACTACCGATTCTTTACCTTCATTATTCTAATTCTAATAAGTCTACTGCTGCTTATTCATCAAAATATATTATTTTCCAAACTTCTGATTCCATTTTTCACTATATGTTTTTCTTCTTTTTAATAGATTATGTTAATATCAGTTCATAATTTATATTCTATAATCCTACTATTAATTCTATCTTTTTCAAACAAATTATTTACAAATTGCACAATTTAGATCTTTTCTCTAAAATGATGTTTTATTAAATTTAATAACATTTGATATTTTAACAATATTAAATGAATTAATAATTACACAAGCTTATTTGTAGCAAAATTATTATTTTCTTTAAATATAATATAAATAATATACAAATCTATAATTTTATTTTTATTTTTTCAATATTTATTTTACTAATCTATGTTATTATATAATAGTTCTGGTACTAACTTAAATTCTTCACTATATTCATCAAATGTCATCTTTAATAAGTCACAACCGATACTCTTAGCTATTTCTATAAGCTGTGTTTTATAAATCTCATCACAATTATACCCAATATATATTGCATCTACTTTTAATCCTACCTCTGTTAAATTTATTAATTTACCTTCTTGATTATTTAAATTACTATTAATATATAATAATCTATATTCCTTTTCATCTTTCCACATATTATGCTTACAAGTAAATGAACTATATAAAAAGCCAAAATACTTATAAAATCCTTCTGATGGCTTCTCTAGCTTATTAATATATGCTTCCATTATTTCTTTAATAATATTAGCTACAATTACTCCACTTTTACTTCTAACAGGTTCATACATTACTGGGAAAATTAATTGTGGATTTAAAACAGAATATTTTACACAATAACCCTTATGATTATTTGCATAATGTGCCCACATAGGCATATTATTGTCAATATCTGAACTAAAACAAGATATAAGTGTAGCATTTCTAAAATATTCTAAATATTTTTCTATCTCTTCTGAATTCCATCCTGTTCCTTTAAGCCTTTCCCTATCGATAGTTAGCATTTTTAATTCAAATAGATCATTAAACTTTTTATAATTAGAAAGCCATAACATATTATCTCTTAGCGAATTTAATCTCTTTTTATTTTTCTTATAATACGCTACATATCTATCATCTAATAATGATACATATTTATATAAAATTTTAGGTATAAATTTATTTTTATAATCTATTGCCTCTTCTAAACTTATATTTAACTTATCAAAATATTTTTTTATATCCATAGTATTACTATTTCCCATATTAATCCCCCCCCCCTTTTATACTATATAAAATTATTACTATTTCATTAATTACTCTCTATAGTCTTTCTGATATTCTATGAATTACTGAAAACTTTATATGTTACAAGAAAAACAACCTATTATCTAATACACCTGATGGAATAAAATCAATAGCTTTACATATCTTATCTGCATACCCTACAGTTATAGGTAATCTTAAAGCTTTGGTAGATCCAACATGGACATTTGCTAAAAAATATATTTGTTTCAGAATTGTCATCATTTCAGCTTTTCCATATATTTTTTCAATTTTTAATGGTCTAGGTGAACCTAAATTTTCTCGAATATCCGTAGTTATTAAATATGCTTTGTCTTCTTTTAATATATAACTTCCGGCTTTTGGATTTTTTACCTCTCCATTTTTAATCTCAGCTATTTTTAGTGGTATATTCTTCTTTATTTCAACTATAGTAAAATCTATTGATTTTTTATCAAAATAATTTTTATACCAATCTAAATCCTCTCTAGAAAATCCATCCCTATGAATCATAATATTTTTAGGATATCTACCGTATTTTTCTTCATAAGATAATAAAATTTTATCAAATATTTCTTGTAATATTTCAGTTTGAATAATCTCACCACTTTGAGGTATTGTAGGCTTGTAATAATTAATAAGCTCACCATACTTATCAAAAACAACCGAACAAGCTGGATTATGTATTCCTTTTTCTCTTGTTCCAACATCTAAACCAATAAAACAATCAATATCCCCTGGCATGTTTGAAATTCCCCAGGGAACTCCTCCTATTTTTCCAAGAATACCAAGAGCAATATTATGTAAATAATACAATTCTGTTTTGCTTGTAGAATTTACAAATCTTTCTGCAGTTTTTAAAGAAACCATTTGAGATGGTATTCCAAGTTCAGCCCATACTCTTTTAAAAGGATTATATGGATTTTCATTTTCATCATCTTCAATATTTGGAATTATTGCAATAATAAAACTTAGACTACTATATTCCTTAAGTCTCAAAGCAGCTTTTTTATAATCTATTATATCTCCTGCTTTATATTCCTCATATATACATTCTTTTTTATCAAAATTTAAATATAATAAATTCTTTTTAATATACTTATTTTCCTCTTTATGATATTTTCCTTCCTTTAAAAAATCGAATATTGCTCTAATAGTTTTTTGAGTTTCAATTTCTTCTCCTTCAGGATATATAACCCCAAAGTTTACTTTTTGTTTTGAAATTTTATAAAATCCCTTACTAAAAACATTAATCTTATTTTTAATAATTCCATTAGCACTTAATAATATTGGTTCTTCAATAATTCCCTTACTATAGCCTAATTTAGAGACATCATCAAAATAAGAAGCTATAAATTTGATATCATTTAATTCCTTTATACTTCCTATATCATTTATAAAAGATTTTAAAGTTACATATCTATAACTCATTTCCATTTTTAACAAAGGTTCTATTTTTATAGAGAAATTAGGGGCATATTTTTTCAAATATTCTCTAGTAATAATTGGTTCTAAAGAATGGGGAATAAATTCATAAATCTTTTTTCCTGTTTTAACTTTTATAACATTAGCATTCTTATCTTCCTCTGTAAATTGATTTACTCTATAAGCTTGGTTCATATTTTTATAATACTCTATTAAATTCACTCCTAGTTCAGGTGATACTTCACCTACCCTTCTATCAGAAATTTCTACAATTTCACCAGTTCCTTTAATATTACTCCACTTATTCTTAACTGTTAATCCAATTATATCTTTCTTTTCGTTAATAAAATCAAAAATAGTTTTTTGGGTTGAAAAATCTGATGAACAACTAATATATAAAATTACTTCACCATTTTTCAAAACTTCAGGGTTAATCTTAAATTTTCTTTTGAAATATATCCCATTTTGAGTTTGATATTTTTCAGATAAATCTCTATCTATTATAGTATTACATATTATCTCATCCGTATATTTTGTAATATATTTCTTATACCCAAACTTATTCCTTACTTGTCTTAAAGAATTGTTTATATAATAAATTACAACTTCTTTATAAATATCTAAATTATTTTCAATTCCTAACTCTGTTGATTTATTAAAATTGATCTCCATATTATCCATCTTTGGAATACTAAGCTTTTCTAAAGCATATAACTTGTGATTTTTAACAAATACTGCTTTAAAATTATTATATGAATGCATTTTGTATCTAGCTTGTCCTAAAATCTTATAAATATTGTCTATTTCACATTTTGGTACAATAGAATATTCATAAAATTTTAAAGGTTTTATATAACCTATTCCTTTAAAAGCTTCTATTGTTAAATTTTCCACATTTTCTCCTCCAAATCTAATTGAATTATACTATTTTATTCATTTTTTACTCAATTTTACCTAATAAAATATTAAATTTCAATATTTTCTATATAAACCTTATATATTTATTAAAACCTAAAAATTACAGTAGTTAAATCGTTGGAGATGAGAAAAATAAATATTGGACACAAACCCTTCAAAATAATCAAAAGAATAAGTTTTATAATCCAATATGGCAAAATAAAAGTCATATAAGCACATTAAAATCTACTTTAGAAATTGATAGGATAATTTTTATAAATTTTTTATTATATTTAGTGAGCATTATACTCTTAAAAAATTAATCTAATTTCTTCTAATGCAAAGGTAATAAAAAGAAAGCAATTAAGGAAGATATGAATAATTCCTTTACTTTAATGTCAAAGGAAGAAATAGATAAATTATATATAAAGTTGTAAGCTTACACCCATGCTAATGATTTTATTAAAAAAGTTCATGTAGAAAATATAAAGGCTAAAAGATTGTAATTTATCTTTTAGCCTTTTTTAATTCAATCTAAAATTAGCTCTAAAAATTATTAAATAATCTATTTATATACTTATACTTTCATTTAATATACTTTCCAATATTCCTTCTTCTATCATATTTAAATTTAATAAATATTTATTATGTTCAAAAGTTTCCTGTAAAGATTTACTTGCTGCAAGCCATCCTTTTCCATCAGTAATCCAAATAAATTCATAACCATCAGAAATTATTAAATCATATAATGTTTTATATTCCCCTGCTGTCGCTTTTAACTTTGAACCTCCACCACTATAATAATTTGTTTCTATTAAGAACAGTTTATTATTTGTTTTAATTGCAAAATCAAATCTTCTACTAGCCTTATCAACCTTAACATTTAAATTCCACTTTTCTTTAATTCTATTAGGGGTAGCTTGTACAATATATTCGTAATTATATTTATTACATAAATCTTTTATAAATAGCTCAACTAAATTTTCCATGCTAGTTCCTGAACGATTTTTTCTACCATTACTATCAAGCCCAACCTCTACTCCTAGTACATAATCTACTAAATTTTTAACTTTCTTATTTTTAATAATATCCAATATCCCTGTATTTTTAGTAAATTCTACAATTCTATCTATATCATTCTCTGATAAATCAACAGTATTAGAGAAATCATATTTTTCAATATCAAACTTTATTTCATTATCATCAATTGGTTTTAATATTTGAAAACAACTCTCTCTACTTGCTAGTAATATAGGAATAGCTTTTATAATATCTGGATACTTTTTTAATAAACTTTTAAATTCCTCTTCAACCTTCTCTTTTCCAAGTAAATAATTTAATAAGTTTAAACTCATTTCTACTTCTGATAAATTTTTATAAACTTTTTTCCATTTTACAAAATAATCCCATCCACTTATGCTATCTTTTAAACTACTCATGAAGTATTTAAATGTTTCTTCTGATTTATTATAATCAATTCTTTTTTTATCTAAATTCATCCCAAATCCCCTCTTTACTTATATATTTTTGTCTATACTATAAATAGAAGTATATAATTTTATTTTAATAATTAGTTATTAACAATTCTGTTATCTTCCCTCTTTTACTTGCGTCTGAATTAATATTTCTTTTTGCATAAACTCTCTTTATATTAAATTCAGAATATAAATCATCAAAAAAATTATCATTCTCATCTAAATTTTTAGGATCCGAATTACTTAACATTATTTTGGCTCCTCTATCACTCATCTCTTTATAAAAATCTCTTAATAATATTTGTGATTCATCATTAAAAGAACTTTTATTATAAGACGTAAATCCCCCTTTTGTTACTGGTCTATATGGTGGATCAAAATATACAAATGTATTATTATTTATATATTCATCAACTTCATAAAAATTCTTATTTAAAATTTTAACTTTAAATTCCCCATTTTTATTTTTCATATTTAGGAATTTAGAAATATTCATTAACAATTCTTCATCAAAAAAACTTGGATTTTTATACTTTCCAAAGGGTACATTAAATTCTCCTTTTGAATTCTCTCTATATAATCCATTAAAACATGTTTTATTTAAAAATATAAAATAAGTAGCTAATTGTAATTTATTACAATCTAAGGAATTAAACTTATTTCTGATTTCATAAAATAGTTTTTCCCTTTCTTCCATTTCTAAGTTTAAATATATATTCTTAAGCTTCTTTATTTCTTCTATTAATTTTTCAGGATTATCTCTAATAACTTCATATAAATTTATCAACTTAGAATTTATATCATTTATTATGTATTCTTCAAAATAATCATTTTCTAAGAAATAAAAAAACACTGAACCAGCACCAACAAAAGGCTCCACGTATCTTTTAATGTCTTTTATATTTTCAGGTAAATCACTCACTATTTCATCTAAAAGCTGTGTCTTTCCACCAGCCCATTTTAAGAAGGGCTTAATACTAGATTTCATTGTTATCACTCCTAAATTAATCTAACTACTCCATTATGTAATTAGATTTTCTATTTCTTTTATTCTTTTGTTTGTAATTTCTAGATATTCCTCTTCTTTATCTATTCCTATAAAAACTCTATTATTTTCTATAGCAACAACTCCAGTTGATCCTGAACCACAAAAGGGATCTAAAATTATATCACCTTCATTTGTACTTGATAATATACATCTATATAACAGTTCTTTTGGTTTTTGAGTTGGATGATATCCATGTTTCTTTTCCCTTTTCGGAGTTGTTGATATTTCCCATACACTTCTCATTTGTTTTCCACCATTCATTTCTTTCATCAAATAATAGTTAAAAGTATGTTTTGCTTTCTTATTCTTTTTTACCCAAAGTAATGTCTCTTGACTTGCTGTAAAACATCTACAACCTAAATTAGGGGCAGCATTTGGTTTTACCCAAGTTACTTCATTTATTATGTAATATCCTAACTTTTGTAATGCAAAGGCAATTGAATGGATAATGTGATATGTTCCTGATATCCACATAGTTCCATTATCTTTTAAAACTCTATCACATGCCTTTAACCATTTCATATTAAATTTATAATCAAGTTCAACTCCTAAAGATTTATCCCACTCCCCTTTATTAACACTTTCCATTTTTCCAGATTTGCATGTTATTCCATCATTACTAAGTTTATAAGGTGGATCCGCGAATATCATATCTATTGATTTACTTTCCATTTTCTTTAATTCCTTAATACAATCCCCCAATAATAACTTGTAGTTTTTTTCATCTATGTATTTCATAATTAACCGCCTTTATAGTTAATACTCATACTCTTTATTATAAAGAAATTTATCAATAAATCCAATTTAAAAGATATTATTTAAAGAAAATAAATATATATTCATGAGCTAATAGATAAAAGTTTCTTTTTAAACTTATTTCCTCCCAATATTTTGTAGAACTACAATTATGCTGTTCTTTTATTATTATCTCCTTAAGATTAAAACCTTCATTTATAAATAATTGCATAACATTAAATCCTAATGGAATAACACGACCATTTTTTCTTATATCCCCCATCATAATTGCACAATACTTCCTTTTTTTTAATACTCGAAATGCTTCTTTTGAAACCTCCTTCATACTTTCATAAAATTCATCTAAATTTAGCAATGATAAGTCATCTTCTAAATCCTTACTGTATTTTATAATATTTGAATATGGGGGATGAGTACAAATTAAGTCTATACTCTCACTTTCAATAACATCTAAATTTCTAGCACTAGCCTTGATTAATTTTATATCTTTATCACCTTTAATTGAATAAATTCTATTTTTAGATATCTTTAAAGCCTCATCATTTATATCTATTCCAATAGCTCTTCTATTTAATAACTTTGCTTCAATAAGAGTAGTTCCACTACCTAAAAATTGATCTAATATTAGATCATTTTCTTTTGAATATCTTAATATAAGATTTCTAGGCACATATGGACTCCAATTGCCTGGATAATCTCCTTTATGAGTTTCCCAGTTTCCCCTATTTTTAAAACTCCATATTGATTTGGTTTCAAGATTAAATTCTCTATACATTTTATCACTTCCCTATGAAGGAATTTTGGTCAAAATTTCTTTGATTTATTCTTTTCTACATTACTTTCATTTATAATATGCTTAGACAAGCTTTTATATATTTCATTTAAAGGGGGAATTTTTTTGGCTAAAAATATATATTGTGGGGGAAAACAAACAAATATTAATGGACTAAAATTTGAACAAGAAACAGATTTACAAGATGCCTTATCAAATATACCGGGTTATGAAATTATAAATAATGTAATATATTATAATGGTTAATTATAATCTCATCATGTTTATCCTTATATTCATATCCAAAAACTTCACAAATCTTCTTCCAAAAAGAAGTATAAATTTTATTAACTAATAAGGCACGTGCTTCTTTAAGATACTTTGCCTCTTCAATATTAGGTACTTGAATCTCTTTCAAATATTGATTATTTAGATGTTTCTTTAGCATCTCATTAACAATTTTTCTTGATACATAGTTTGCAGGTTCTTCAAAATTTTTAACTATCCCAAGATACCAGCTCCTAAATTTTAAGTATTATTATTTATCATATTATACTTAATTATTTTAGTTACTGGTTATTTTTAAATATCTTAAAATTAAAGAATATTATTTTTTAGAATATCCTTTATCCCCCCAACATCCCCCTCAGCTTCTCCTTATTCTCCTCCGCCTTAATCTTCCTTATACTTGGATTTTTATTTTCTATGTTTATGCACATTTCTATAAGCCTATCAACAATTCTTTCCCCATATCTTTCCTTTAGCTGGCCAAGGGAATAGTTGCTTGTAACTATGGTTGGCAGTTTCTTTCTGTACCTGCTGTCTAGGATGGTGTAGATTTTTGATAGGCTCCATTCTGTCCCTTGTTCTGTGCCTAGGTCGTCAATTACTAGAAGACCTAGTCCCTCTTCCTTGATCTTTTTAAAGTTTTCTGCATATGTTAATGTCAATATTATTTTTAACAAATTTGCAAATATAACTTTTAACACTTTTGACTAATTATTTTTTGGAATTATTAGTGAATATTTTATCTTTAACTCTATAAGATTTACCTGTT
>NZ_JAHLPS010000054.1 GCF_018918055.1 Caproiciproducens sp. MSJ-32 | reverse complement strand
CAATATCTGAAATTTATTCATTTGTACATTAATTTCTATTGAACCGCCGTGTACCGAACGGTACGCACGGTGGTGTGAGAGGACGCTGAATAAAATAATTATTCAGCTCCTACTCGATTTTTCCATATCAACCTTTTTTATAGTATTATGCATATATGTTATTTCTGGGTTTAACTTATTAATTTCTGCTATTGTCATTCTTGACTTCTTTCCATTAGTAATTTGATGATTTTGACCTTTTTTAATATATACAGTACTTCCAGAACTAATATCAAACTCTTCCTCTTCAATTTTTATCCTGCCATTCCCCTTTAAAACAACTATTATCTTTTCATCATTTTTTAGCTTATGAGTTTTTGTATACTGTCCGGGATTAAAGAAAAGAACATTACATTCCAAATCTTGGCCCTTAAATACAGGAATTTTAGTAACCACCATTTCATTGTACTGTTCTATGGAAGTTTCTAAAAGATTTATATTAATATCCAAAATATGGCCTCCTCCTACTATGATTTCTTGTTTTATTATTTGATAATTAATTAATATTTATTCAATATAATATCTTTTAAAAATAAAGGTTAAAATTAATGAACACCATTAATTTTAACCTTTTAATTTTTAAATGTAATCACTCGAAACTAAACATTTCCCCAAACTCCAAACTCCTAACTCCACACTCCTAACTCCTAACTCCACACTCCTAACTCCTAACTCAGCACTACTAACTACTAACTCCTAACTGTTTCACACTCCACACTCCTAACTCCACACTAAATAGTTATTTCCACTTCAAGCTTTCCTTTATTCTTAGGAATTAAGCTATCTTTTGCTAATTTTCCATTTATTCTTGTTCCCTTATTTTCCCCTCGTACTACCTTGATATTATATTCTTCTTTATCATTCTTTATCTTTATCTCATATTCCTTCCAGTCTATTGGGATACAAGGTTCTATTTTATAGTATTTTCCGCCTATTGTTTTTAAGCCTAAAATGTTCTTTATACCTACGCTGTACATCCAGCCAGAGGAACCTGTATACCAGCTCCAGCCTCCTCTTCCGCCGTGAGGTTCTTTAACATATACATCTGCAGCTATAACATAAGGCTCTAACTTATAGCGTCTTGCATCTCTTTCGCTTCTAGAATGATTAATTGGATTTATCATATTATAGTAATTTACTGCCTTATCTCCAAGACCTAGTTTTGTTAAGGCTAGAATTACCCAAATTGCAGCATGGGTATATTGACCTCCATTTTCCCTAACTCCTGGAACATAGCCCTTTATATATCCTGGTTCTAAATGGGAACTATCAAAAGGCGGTGCCAAAAGCTTAATTAAGCCATTATCCTTATCCACTAAGTATTTATCTACTGAATTCATGGCTTCTATTTGTCTTTCTGGATTAGCAGCCTTTGATATTATAGACCAGCTTTGAGCTATAGAATCTATTTTACATTCAGGATTTTCCTTTGAACCTAATGGCTCTCCATTATCAAAGTAAGCTCTTCTATACCAATTTCCATCCCAAGCATTTTCTTCTATATTTTCTTTAATAAACTTTTGGAATTTTTCATATTCCTCAGCCTTGTTTCTATCCTTCTTATAATCGCATATTTCCTTAAAGCTGTCTAAGATTGAATACAAGAACCAGCCAAGCCATACACTTTCTCCTGATCCCTTATTACCAACTGTACTCATTCCATCATTCCAGTCTCCACTTCCCATAAGAGGGATATTATTAGGACCAAATTTAAGAGCTTTATCTATGGCCTTTAGGCAATGTTCATAAATAGTACCTTCTATATTTGAAGAAGGAACTATTGTATATCTTTCATCTTCTCCTGCTTTTAAAGGTTCATCTTCAAGATAATTTGCCTTTTCCTCTAAAATACTGTAATCTCCTGTTGTTTTAATGTATTGTGCTGTTACATAAGGCATCCATAATAAGTCGTCTGAGAACTTTGTTCTTATACCTGAATTAATTATAGGATGCCACCAGTGCTGAACATCTCCTTCTACATACTGTCTTGAAGCACTTCTTATTATTTGATCTCTTGTTATTTTAGGATCAACTATACCTAAGGCTAAGGAATCTTGAAGCTGATCCCTAAAGCCATAAGCTCCTCCTGATTGATAGAAGGCTGTTCTAGCCAGGTATCTACAAGCAAGAGTTTGATATAAAAGCCAGCCATTAAGCATATAATCCATAGATAAATCTGGTGTCTTTACTTGTATATTTCCCAGGAAATTTGCCCAGTAATCTTTCACCTTTCGAATTTCTTCTTTAACTTGTTCTATGCTGCTATATTTTTCGATTTTTTCTTCTATTACTCTATCTTCTTCTTCTTGACCAAAGATTACTACAAATTCTATTTCATCCTTAGCTTTTAGCTTTAAGTCAATCTTAGAAGATAAACAAGGGTCATAAATACTTCCTGCCTTATTATTTAATTTATCTTCATACACTCCTACTGGATATTCTATATCTCCTCCTATACCTATAAAGGCTTTTCTATCTCCAGTAAAACTTTGATCTTTTAAGCCATTTATGGATAAGTAAGCTTTTAACTTACCAAAATATTTGCTATATGGGTTTCTTCCAAGTATATAATTATCCCTTATTTCAGTTGTTATATATTTAGAGCTTTGATAATTATAAACTCCTAAAACAAGCTGAGCATAATAAGTTACTGACAGCTCCCTATCTTTATCTGCTAGATTTTTTAATTTAACCTTACATAACTTTAGTTTTTCATTTAAAGGTGAGAAAACAATCATTTCTCCCTTTATATCATAAGCACTATGACTAAAGCTTGAATAACCAAAGCCGTGTTCAATTATATATTCACCGCTATCTCTAATTGGCATTGGAGTTATTGTAAAGGCTTCATCTAAGTCTTTATCTCTTATATAAAGGGCTTCACTTGCCGGATCTATTACCCAATCATTTGACCAAGGAGTTATTTTATTCTCCCTGCTATTTTCACACCAGTTATAGGAAGAACCAACTTCTGATATATGGAAGCCAAATTTATCATTAGAGATAACATTTATCCATGGAGCTGGAGTACTTTCATAGTTTTTAAGCTTAATTACATAACTGTTATTTTCTCTATTAAAACCTCCATAACCATTAAAGAAATCTAATTTTAAATTATTTTCTTCTAAGTAATTATTGTTTCCATGATTATTTTCTTTCTTCTTAACAGTAACATCAGTTATTTCTTGCTCTAAGGCAAGCTTTCTATAGTAATTAGATTTCCTTATGTTATCTCTCATTCTTTCTAAGTGAGATAGGTCTTCTTCTATTTTATAATTATCTTCTGATTTTAATTGCTTTACTAAGCTTCCATCTTTTGAATTAATATATAAATTTGATATACCAATTAGAAAATCTCTTATTTCCATCGGCATTGTTGCCTTATTATGAAGGAATACTCCACCATTTTTATTTAAATTATCTCTTTCTAAGGAATTATTTATTGTTGATACAATATTCTTTTGCAATGGTTCTTCATAGGATAACTCCTCATGATTGTAGACTACTAAATCACATTTAAGCCCCTTAATTTTAAAATAGTAATGCATATTAATTACTTGTCTTAGTAAGTCTATATCTTTTTCCTTATAAATCTCTAGGAATATAATTGGTAAATCTCCTGATATTCCATATGGCCATAAGTCTTCCTGGCTTTTGTTGATATTTTTAATATATTCCTCTCTATTTTTACGTTTGCTGTTTAAATATAGAATGTGAGAGGCAAAGCTTTGATAAATATTGGCCTGAGCTGATCTTATTCCAATATGCTTTAACTCTAATACATTCTTATAGTTATAGCAATTAACTGCCTTTTCAATAGCTGATATATTTTTATATTTCCTAATTAAATTTAACAGCTCCTCTTTAGAATCAGATACTCCTGTTAAATAGTAAATGCTTTTTTCTTCTTTTGGCTTTAATTTTATTTTGCATCTTAAGCTCATTATTGGATCCAGAACTATACCTACTGTATTTTCTAAGACATTATTAGCATCCATTGCCCTTGGAGCTTTTAAGGTCTTATTTCTTCCAATAAAGTTAAGCCTTGAAGTTTCATAAGTTAATTCATCTATTTCTTCTTCGGCTTCTATGGTATGGAATATATAATGAGTTTTTTCCTTTTCGCTTCTCTTTCTTCTATTTCCAATTAAAGCTTTAAGTTCTTCATTATAGTCTGTACTAATAAATAAGTTAGAGAAAGCTGGATGAACCACATCCGCCTCAAAACTTTGAAGGGTTACCTCTAAATAGCTTGTTAACTCTAAATTTTTTTCCTCTGTACCATTATTTTTTAAGGATATTTTTCTTATTTCTACATCATCATCTGAAGCTAAAGATACTTCATAATTTGTCTCTATATCTTCATCTTTTCTTGTAAATTTAGCCTTATCTACTGTAAATTCTACAGAATAGTCATTACCTATTTCCTTACAAGGCTCATAGGATGGGCTCCAATATTTATCATTATCTAAATCTTTAATATAAAAGAGCATTCCGGAAGCATCAGAAGTACTATCTCCCTTCCATCTATAAACTGTTAAGTTATCTCTTTTGGAGTAACCACTTCCTGAATTATTAATCATAATAGAATAGGAACCATTTGATAAAAGTAATACTTCAGGATTTTCCCTATTATATCCTCTAAATATTCTAGGAATAAAATCTTCTTTTTCTATATTTAATTTTTCATTATTGTAAGTTCCTGTTTCCCTTGTGAAAGTTATATTTTCTGGAACCTTTTCTTTAAGAAGAACTTCTACTGCCTTTATCTCTGGGATGCTGTGGAATCTTTCTTTTAAAATATCATCATTTATTACATTATCTAAAGCAAGTAAGGACATTCCTAAATGGTGAACCATATAGGACCTTACTTCCTTTCCTATTAATTCTTCTCCCTTTTCACCTTCACTATAATCAATTGCTTCAATAAAACCATATCTTCCATAATACCCCTCATTATGAAGCTTTCTTAAGTTTTCTATTGCTCCTAAAGCATCATAAGGTAGGGCCATCATTGTAGAATATGGAGAAATTACAAGATTTTCCTCTAAACCTCTCTTTAATCCAATGCCAGGAACACCAAAGGCCTTATATTGATAATTTTGATTTATATCTGTATCATAATAGCCTGATTCAGATATTCCCCAAGGAACATTTTTATTTTCTCCATAATATTTTTGAGCATTTATAACAGACCTATAGGTTAAGTCCCAAATTGTATTTCTATAATTCTTTAGAATTTGGTATGGCATAAAGTACTCAAACATTGTACCGCTCCAAGAAGCTAAAGCCTTTTGATTATAAACCTTTGTCATATTCCTGCTTAGCTTATACCAATGCTTTCTTGGAACTTCCCCCTTAGCAATGGCTAAAATGGAAACTATTCTAGCTTCAGAAGCCATAAGGTCATAGTAGGAATTTCCTAAGGACTGCTCTTCTAAGTTATAGCCAATAGCAAATAAATCCCTTCCCTGATCGTAAAGAAAATCAAATTTCATTTCCTTAATTATTTTATCTATATCTTCAGAAAGCTTATCTATCCTATCTCTGAAGTCTATTAATTTATTTATATCCTTATCTAATGAAATTTGTAATTCTTCATTTAAAGAGAGCTTTATTTCTTCTAAATTTGCAATTATTTCATTTAAAGAAGGCGCTCTAAAACTGCTAAATCTTTCATCTAATAATTCTTCAACATTAGTAAAGATATAGTCGTAAAAATCTAACTTCTTTTCTAATTCCTTTTTTAGCTTTTTAATCCAATAATATTCTTTCTTACCTTCTGCAGCTAAAGGCTCTATTCTTCCTAATTCTTCCCTTAAAATCTGCCTATATTCTCTTAAATTGATATTATCGGATATATTATTTTCTAATTCTTTTTTATCATCTATTCTTATTAAATTGTAAGTTTCTAAAAGAGCAGTTATTTCCCTTTCTCTTACTATTGGAGCATCTTTAAATTTATTTATTGTTTCCTTAATTATCCACAGATAACCTAAAAGATTACCGCTATCTACTGTTGATACATATCTTGGCCATAAAGGTTTCTTTGTTTTTGTATCATACCAGTTTAATAAATGACCCTTATATTTTTCTAAGTCCTTCATGTTATCTAATATAACTTCCAGCCTATATATTACTTCTCCCATAGAAATATAGCCAAAGTCATAAGCAGCTATATTAGAAATAAGGCCCATACCTATGTTGGTTGGAGAAGTTCTATAGGCAACACCCTTATAAGGCTTTTCTTGATAATTGTCTGGAGCTAAATAATTATTTTCTTCATTAACAAAATCCTCATAGTATGCCCAGATTCTTCTTGCATTTTCCCTTAAGAATTCTTCATCTTCTATTTCTAGCCTTTCCTTAATATATACTTTTTCTTTTGATATATAACAAGCTAAAGCTGGTGCAGCCAGCCAAAGTATTATTAAAGGAAGCATAAATAATAAAAGCTCTCTTGAATTGTTAAAGCATAAGATAAATAAAACTGCTGCTAATATTGGATTAGCTGCCATTTTCATATAGTACCAAGAGTATGTATTTTTTACTGACTTTTCGACTCTCGCTGCTGTCTTCCATTCTAAAAGTTTCTTTTTAGAAATTAGCATCCTATAAATACTTCTAATTATGGCATCGGTCATTAAATATCCTTGAGAAGGAGTAAAACTTGCTATTAAAATTATTTGCTTTAAACTCTTAAAAACGCCATTCAACTTATTTTTAGGCGTTACAACAAAATCTGTTATTGTAAATAATACAGGTAATATTAAAACTAAAAATACAAGAAGAGCTATTTGTACTGCACCCTTTAATATTGACAAAGATGCTAATAATGCAATTATTAAAGCCGGTGACAATAAACTTCTTCTTAGATTATCTATGATCTTCCACTTTGATATTAAAGATAGCTTTTTTGAAAAGATCCATCTAAATATCTGCCAGTCTCCTCTTACCCATCTATGAAGTCTAAGAGCACTAGCCATATAACTTAGTGGATAACTGTCAATAAATTCAACATCTGTTACTAAGGCACATCTTGTTAAAACTCCCTCTAATAAGTCATGGGACAGTACTTTATTTTCAGGTATTTCATATTTTAAAAGATTATAGAAGCTTTCTATTTCTATAATTCCCTTTCCTGTAAATATACCTTCTTTAAAGATATCTTGATATACATCAGAGGAAGCTGTTGAATAAGCATCTATTCCTGAATCACCAGCAAAAATTTTAGCAAAGTAGGTTTTATGTTTTTCTTCTAAATCTACAGTAACTTTAGGCTGCATTATTGAATAGCCTCTTTTTACTTTAGAATTTTCTATATAAGGCTTATTTAAAGGATGACTCATAGCCCCTATAAGCTTTTTAGCAGCTTCTAAAGGCAAAAAAGTATCTGCATCTAGGGTTATTAAATACTTTATGTCCCTTAAATTTTCTATACTGCTGCTGATTACATTGTAGCTTGTGTTTTCATAGCCTTTAATTAAGGCTATAAATTCCATAATCTTTCCTCTTTTTCTTTCATAACCAATAAAAGCTCTTTCAGACTTGTTATAAAGTCTTTTTCTATTAAGGAAATAGAAGATTTTTTCTTCACTATTCTTGCAGTATTTTTCATTTAACTTTTCAATTAATTCTAGTCCCTTGTTATTGATTTCACTGTCAACAACTTCTTCTTCATATTTGCTGTCTTTTAAATCTCCAAGTATAGCAAAATATATATTTTTATCTTTATTTCCTAAATAATATATTTCAAGCCTTTCTGCCAGCTTTTCTATTTCCTTTGCTGAAGAAAAGATAGCAGGTATTACTACAATAGTCTTAGCCTCCTCAGGAATTCCCTTTGAAAAATCAAGTTTTGGAACATGGGAAACTGGAATTATTTTTGGTATCAGCCAATAAAATAAGGATATTATCACTTCACTACATGGAACAAGCATCGCAATAAAGGCAAATATGTATTGCCCCTTTGTAAAATCTAAAGGAACAAGATAACTAACTAATAAGATTAAAAGATCTAATAAAATTGTTCCAAAGATGATTGTAGATAAGAATAATCCTTGGGATATAGTCTTATCTATCTTTTTATTTACATTAAAGCTCTTTAATAGTTCCTTTAGTCCATCATCTACTATGTAATAACCTATATGCTTTTTATATTCTTCTGCATTATCTGTATTTTCCTTAGAGAGCTCTAATGCCTTTTTAGCAATATCTACTTCTCTAATATTTGTTTTCTTTGAAATCTTTTCTATTTGATGCCTGTAATAGTCCTTAGTTTGAAAATCCATGTATTTATATGTATTTGATATATCCTCTTCTAAAATTTTCTCTACCGGAGAAGTTTCATTAAAAAATCTCTTCCAGTTTATTGCATCCATGCTTCTTAAGGAATTGATTGTTATGCCTATATCTGTTGCTGCATTAACTTCATGCATTTGATCCTTCTTAACTTCATTATCTAGATCTGAAATATCCTTTAATTGAAGTCTGTCTAAAGCAAATCTATATATTCTCTCATCATCAATGAAATTATCCCTTAATATGCTTAAGAATTTATCCATAAACTCTGAAGAGAATTTTTTATCGTATAGACTCTCATCTTCGGCAATATATTCATTTTCTATATTTAGTTGTATATTTCCTGTACTTTCTTTTGGATATTTTTCTTCAAGCTTCTTTAATAGCAGATCAATTTTTCCTCTGTTGTAATAATCTATAACCTTAGTTGCCAGCTCTTTAGCTCCAGTTCTTTTTCTCTGGAGAATTGCAATTTCCTTGATTATTTTTGCAAGATTAATTATTAAAACTGCTCTTATCATTAACGGGAAGGCCCAAAGTTCTCCCATTGTTAATGGCTCTTCTACCTTATTAATAAATTTTATAGCCTCATTTTCATCTATTTTATTGTTATTTTGATTAACATATTCTTTTGCTAATATATAAATTCTTGGGTATTCAACATCATTTATAAGCTCTATTGGGATATTATTAAAGTACTCAATAGGCATATTAAATTTTATTGTTTTATATTCCTTTTCTATAAGATAAATATTATCTAATATCCATTCTGCAGAAGGTATTATCTCCTCCCCTTGCTTATGAAGTTTATTAAGGTATTTGTAGTTATGAACAATACCTTTAAAAGCATAGTTTATCTCTTTTAAGACATTTTTTCTTGTATTGTTTATCCTATTCTTCTTCATAATGTACTCCTTCCTATTGCCTAAAGTTATTATTCTCAATTTTTATAACTTTTAAACCTTTTTTGGCATTAAGAAGTAATTAAGAAGTATTATAGGAAAAAAATAAAAAGACTATAGTGTACTTTTAGCCTGTTATACATTAATATTAAAATAGAGGTTGAAAAATATGTAAAACTTAACAGCTTCAATATTTATATTTGATCTTGCCCGCTTTACCATGTTACCCTTAGTTTATTTTCTATTAACTATGATAGGCCCACTTGTTATCTTATATTTTAGATATATAAGTATAAAGAAAAGAGTAAAATAAAGCTTTATTTTATAGTACAAAAAAGCAAAATTATTTAAAATAAATCCATTAATAAAACATTTCTTTTAACAATAAAAAAATCCCCTAGGGGATTTTTTTACTTCATACTAATTATATTGCTTCTCAAAATTCATCAGCTGCTCTGCAATTTTATTCTAAAAATTCTCTTGGATAAATTACTAAACCTGAAACATCCTTTAGGCTTCCTTCTTCAAGCTCTAATGCCATAAAGAATTCGTCTCTTACATCAAAAGGAGATATTATTCCCCAGTTTTTTGCAGGTTTAAATCCAAATTTAGGATAATATTGATCATGACCAAGAACTATAACTGATTTAAATCCTAGTTGCTTTGCAATTTTTAATGCTTCTTCTATAAGCTTGCTTCCTACACCTTCCTTTTGATATTCCGGTAAAACAGAAAGGGGTGCCAGAGATAAAGATTCCACTTCTTTATTATCGTTTCTTATAAGAACTTTAGTTAACATAATATGACCAATTATTTCTCCCTCATGTTCTGCTACAAGGGAAAGTTCAGGCACAAATGCACAGCTATTTCTTAATTTAGCAACCAAAAACTGTTCTGTATGATCAGTGTATTCAGCAGCTTTAAAAGCCTCTTCTACAACATATTCCGTTTTTTTATAATCTTCTTCTCGTTCTTGTCTAATTATTATATCCATTTTATTATTCTCCATCCAATCTTCTAAACTTATATTATTAATGAAGTAAATACTCTATTCTAGGGTCTGTATCTACTTCATCTATAATCTCCTTAAGCAGATCTACTGCTTTTCTTGTATCTTCAGGATTTGAAGATATTAATGAAAAGATTTTATCAATTCTTTCCTTATAATTTTCTGGCTTAATCTCAAAATTATTCACCATTTTTACAGCCTTTTTTTCGTTAATACAGTATTCTTCATTAACAGAGAAAAGTAATTGGTTTAAGCAGGATACACTTCTAAATATATGCCCTGCCACAAGGGAAATATCATCCTTATCTACGTTACTTTCTGCATGTATTAATGAAAAGCAGGCTTCAAACATAAAGTAATTTACCATTGCATCCTTTAATCTTTTTGGATAAGGCCTAGTTTTATTTTTTAACTCTCTTAATTTTTTATACTTATCAGATAATATATTGCACACGGAAATTTCTCCCATATACATTACATTTAAATATCCATGAGGATGTCCAGTTTGATAATTAGTTGTAATCTTGCCTTCTATACAATCATTAATCTCCTTTTCAACTCTATATATATCACGAAGAATAAAATCTACATGATATCCATCAATAACAAGCCATCCCCCTGCATTTATCCAAGGTCCCCATCCTCCAATTGGGCTGACTAAATTTTCCCTATGTTCATCATCTAATTTTGTGGCAGCCTTTGAAAGTTCCTCTGTGCTAAAGCCTAAAGTCTCATCATAATATATTCCAATATCTATATCAGAAGTCTCATTATTATTTCCTCTTGCTCTTGATCCCCCTAAAACTACTCCCACAACTCCAGGAATATTTTCTATTTCTTCTGCAACCCTATTTAAAATATTTTCTATTCCCATATCATCACCCTTTACTCATCTAATCCTTATTATATAATACCATACTCTTGGAAACTTTTGTACAAATGTGTAAATTACTTTCTAAATAATTAAGCCGCGAGCATAAAACCCGCTGCTTAGTTTATAATTTAAATTTATCTACCATTTTCATTAACTTTTCTGCAAGCTCTGCCTGATTTTGAGCAGCTTGAGCAACTTCTTCTATTGCCATTGTTGTTTCATTAATACTTACTTTTATAGAATTAGCCTTTTCTGTATCTTCTTGAACTGATTCTGCAATCTTCTGCATAGCCTGAGATACCTGACCAACTGTAGCTGTAACCTCTTCTGACATAGCTGCTATTTCTTCTGTCATATTACTTACAAAATCTGAATCCTTATAATATTGACTTCCTGTTTCCTCATATTCATAATAATTTTTTCTTATATCCTCTTTCATAAAACTTATTATATCATTTCCTGTATTAATACTTTTATTAAATACCTCTTTTACTAACTCTATAGTTTTTTGTATTTCTGACACTGCTTTAGAAGATTCCTCTGCAAGTTTTCTTACTTCCTCTGCAACTACAGAGAAGCCTTTTCCATGTTCTCCTGCTCTTGCTGCTTCAATAGCTGCATTTAAAGCAAGTAAATTTGTCTGCTCTGAAATAGCGGCTATAGTATCAGCCATTACTCCAATATTATATTTTTGTTGCTGTTTTTAGCAAGCTTATACCATTCTTTGTCCCTAAAATCATTATTAGCATATTCATCAGTATATATAATGGCGCCATTAGATTTAAAAGCAAAAGCTGCAAAGTTTTCTACATCTTTTTTATATTTATAAGGCTCGAACCAAATTCCTCCTCCAAAGGTTTCATCATTTCTTGATATCAAGCCTAACAATACGTTTTTATAAAAATCTTCATTTAATTCTTCTGTAGAGGCCTTCACAATTTCACTTAAGCTTTCAGCTATTTTTTGATGCTTTTGGAGAATTATTTGAATTTCCTGCTTTTCTTCCTTTAGAAGATTAGTCATATTTTTATCAAGTTCATCACTTATTATTTTCTCTGAGGTTGAAAAACTAATATAACCTAATATAAAAAGAGAAAATAATAATACAGGAATAAAGACGCCAATCATTTTAAATTTAATTGGTATAATCTTTTTTGATTTTTTCTTCTGTACTTTCATTTTTTCTTTTTTCCTCATTTTACTCCCCCATTTATATAGGAAGAATTTTCAATTCAATAATATTATCGAAATATTTTTTAGTAATAAAATACTTATTCATGCAATTTTTATAAATCTTTTTCCTTAGTAACTTTTAAAATAGTTTTTGAATAGCATAAAAATAAGACAACTAATAGAATTTAATTTTTTATTAGTACTTATTTAAACTTGGAGGATATAATGAGAAGATTTGTTTATAGGACCTTATGCAATATTATTTATGGACGAAAAAGCTATTCACGGCAGATTCCTTATAGAGTTGAAGTTGTTGCCGAAAATTTAAATGTTCCTTGGGCAATAGCTGAAAGTGATAATGGAAGAATATTTGTAACTGAAAGAGTTGGAAGAATAAGGGTCATTCAAAATGGAAAAATGGACAGTCAGGCAGCTGCAACTATTACTCCTATTTTTACAGAAGCAGAAGCAGGGCTTTTTGGAATTGCCCTAGACCCAAATTTTGAAGAAAACCATTATGTTTATGTTATGCACACCTATCCATCTGGTTCTAATGTTTATAGCAGGGTAGTAAGAATGATAGAAAGAAATAATATTTTATCCTTAGACAATATCATTATTGACAGGATTCCTTCAGGAAGAATACATCTTGGAGGAAGAATAAAAATAGGTCCAGATGGAAAACTATACATTACAGTTGGAGATGCTAATAATTACAGCTATGCCCAGGATCCTTCAATTTTAGCAGGTAAAATATTAAGATTAAATTTAGACGGAAGCATCCCAGAAGATAATCCCTTCCCTAACTCTCCAGTTTATAGCTTTGGTCATAGAAACCCTCAAGGTTTAGCATGGAATTCCGAAAATATTCTGTACGCATCAGAGCATGGCGAAAGTGGCCATGATGAAATCAACATAATAAAAGCAGGCAGAAATTATGGCTGGCCTATAGCTCAAGGAAATGAAACAATTCCTGGCTTTAATTATGAAAGACCAATTTTTGATAGCGGAGATTTAACCTTTGCCCCTTCTGGCATGACCTTTATAACTAAAGGCCCTTGGGCAGGAAAGCTTCTGGTTGGAAATTTACGTGGACAACAATTGCTTTTATTCACCTTTAATGAAGATGGAACTAGTGTAGAAAGTTTAGAAACCTTTTTTCCTAATGAATTTGGACGTATTAGAGAGGTTTATGAAGCAAAAGATGGTTCAATTTATATAACAACAAGCAATAGGGATGGCAGGGGAAATCCAAGGCCAGATGATGATAAGATTATAAAACTTGTCCCTATAGAATGAAAATATAAAGGAGCATATAAATAAAAGGACTGCTCTTAAAAAAATAATAAAATGAGCAGCCCTTTAATTTCTTAAATAAGTATCTTTTAAAATTTTGTTTTCTTTACTTTCATCCTCTAATAAATAAATTGAAATTTTAGAGCATAATAAACCTAAAATTGCTCCTGCTATAACATCTGAAGGATAATGAACAAATAAATATACCCTTGAAAAAGCCATTAAGGATGCAAATATATATAGCAAAAATCTATTTTTTCTAAAATACTTAGCTAATACTCCTATAACAGCAAAGGCAAATCCCGAATGACCTGAGGGAAAGGAATAACTAGCTGGTTTTGAAATAAGGACTTTAATGGCTTCAAAGTTTTCAAAGGGCCGTGAACGCTGAACTATATTTTTTAATAAACTTTCCCCAATAAGTAATTCTATTATATACCATAATTAACCAACATTATATTATTATTCTTATAAACTAGCCATAAAATAAAAGTTGTGAACAATAACAAAATAAAATTCTGAAATTATCCACAACTCTTATATATTTATTCACTAAAATATTACAGTTATTAATACTATATTACTATTTCTTACGTAATATACAGCTTTATCATATATTACAAGATTTTAAAGTCAGAACAACTAAATCTGGCCTATTGAATAATCTAAATGGGAAGGCACTGCCTCCAAGGCCTCTGCTTACCAGCATACTTGTTTCATCTTCTTTATATATCCCACATGTATACTTAGGAAATATTCCTTGATTTGGTGAAAATAAACCTCCTATAAAAGGCAGTCTTATTTGCCCTCCATGAGCATGACCTGTGAAAACTAAATCAAACTTTTCTTCTACATATAACTTAAATTGTTCTGGCCTATGGGCTAATAAAATTGTAAAGTCTGTATTTCTCAGCTTACTTAATTTTTCAATAGACTTTTTCATATATTCCCTATTATTTTTAGATGTATAATGCTTTGGATTTCGCCTGCTTGTTGGATCTTCAACTCCCATAAGCCCAATTCTATCTTTTTCTTTTTCAATAACTATAAAGGAATTATCAAGAATTTTAACATTTTTTCTTTCTAAAAGCTCTTTTACTTCATTGTAAGTTCCTGATAAAAATTCATGATTTCCCGAAACATAATAAATTGGTGCTATGTCCTTTATTTCCTTAATAAAGTCTGTAACTAAATTAAGCCTTACTTTCCTTCTATCTATAATGTCACCAGTTATTACAATTATATCCGGCTTAATATTTTTAATTTTTTTAGATAGCTTCCCCTTATAATTTTTGTTATGAAAATCTGATATTTGAACTATTTTATAGTTATTAAATTTTTGTGGTATTTTGGAATTCTTATATTCATAATTGCTTATTACAATTCCATCATTTTGCCACTTAAAAAAAACTAATAAAATTAATATAATTAATGCTTCTATATTAATCCCTCTTTTTCTATATTTTAATGCTAATCACATACTTGGTCTTCACAATTTTCGCTTTCAAAATCTATCTCTATAGTAACATGTTCTATTCCCTTTTTCCTTAAAAGTTCCCTAGTTTGATCTTTTATATAAGCAATTTCTTGAAACTTTGTATCATCTTTTACAACTATATGGGTACTTAACATATTCTTTTCTCCTTCTAAGGACCAAATATGAGTATGGTGAACAGATAAGGCTCCTGTACTTTCTGCAATTTCTTCTTCAATTTCAGCTATTGAAAAGTTTCCTGGGACCCCTTGTAAAAAAACATTTAATATTTCTTTCAAGTTTTTTACAACATTATATAGTACATATATTGTTGTTAGTAATGATAATATAGGATCAATTATAGGAATATCTACAAATAAAAGAATAATACTGGCAATAAGTATTACTACCCAGCCTAAAACATCCTCCATTAGATGCCAGGAAACAACTTTTTCATTTAAGGAAGTTCCCTTTCTTAATCGTAAAACAGCTGCTCCATTTATTGCTATTCCCAAAATTGCAAATAATAACATTCCTTTTGCATTTACAGGCTCTGGATTAATAATTCTAGGGATTGCTTCCTTTAGAATTAATATTGAACCAACTACTAAAATTAAGCTATTTATTAATGCACCAAGGAGAGAAAATCTAGAGTATCCAAAGGAAAATTTGCCATCTGGTCCCTTCTCTGAATATTTTTCTAAAAACCATGCAACTCCTAGGGATAAGGAATCTCCAAGATCATGTAATGCATCGGATAAAATTCCCATGCTATTTGTCCAGAAGCCACCTACTATCTCCAATATGGCAAAAGAAAAGTTTAATAAAAATGCAACTTTTATATTGCTGGAAGCGCCATGATGGTGATGATGGCCATGAATATGACTGTGACTATGATTGTGGCTGTGATTATGATTATGATTATGATTATGGTTATGCTTATGGTTATGACCATGATTATAGCTATGATTATCATTTATATGATTATGAATGTGCTCGTGCTTATGTTCATGTTCCTTCTTGTAATCTTTCATTTATATTCCTCACTTTTATTGCTTATAAATTTTTTAAAATTCTCTTTTCTTAATACTCCTTAATATTTTTTCAATTAAATCATGATTTTAATTAAATATATCCTACTATTATATATTTTATACAAAAAGACGCCTAATTTCCATTAGACGCCTTTCTTTATTAATATTAATGACTGCAATTGTGGTGATTACAGCTATTTTTTATAGAAAACTCTAGTAGCTTGTTTTCCTTTAGTAATTCAATATTTTTTAAAACCGAGTCATTTTCAACTTTATATACTTTAATCCCCTGGTTATTTAGTTTCATTAATGCCCCTGCTCCAATTCCACCAACTAAAATGGCATCAACATTTTCTCCTCCTAAAGCTTTAAGGGGTTGGCACATTCCATGCTGATGATTTAAGTCATCATTTTCAATGGTCTTAAGATTTTCATTGTCTAAATCATAAATTAAGAAAAATGGTGCTGTACCAAAGTGATTATAAGCAATACTATCTATGCCCTTATTTTCTTTAATTGGAATACATATTTTCATTTTTTTCTCCTTTCAATTCTTAATTATTTTTGACAACATCTATTTTTATTTAACTTACATGTTGTTCTGCAGTTACCTGGGACTTTTAACCATAAACTATCCTCTTTATTAAAGCTATTATTTTTAACTTGCTGAATAAATTCTACTATTTCTGAAAACTTTTCTTCCTGTAAATGATATAGAACATAATAGCCTACTTTCTCTCCTACTATAATTCCCGAATCTTTAAGTATTTTTATATGCTGGGATACAGCTGCTTCAGAGATATTTAAATGTTTAGCCATCCCCTTTGCACATATTTTTCTTTTAGAAAGTATAATTAATATTTTTAACCTTGTTTCATCGCTAAGTGCTTTAAATATTTTTACTATTTGTTTCATATTTACCCCTTAATTCAATTAAGTTATTACTTAATTAGATTATAATATACTTAATTAAATTTATCAATGGATTCGTAAAATAAATTTTATTAATATTTTAATATTCCCCCTCAATAATTATGGATATTTAATAGTTATTAAGTTATTATATTATTATAGACTTAAACTTACTTGAGAGGAGAGATTGATATGGCAAAGGAAATGGATACAAAAAAGGTTGAAGAATTACTTGAAAAGAAAAACGAAGAAGCCAAAAAACTTCTTGGAGATAAAGAAAAAACAGAAAACACTCTTGAAGAAGTCAATAAAAAATTAAATAAATTGAATTTTAAGCCATTGGTTAATATGATGTCTGATATAAAAACTATTACTTCTCTTATTAAGAATTTTAGTTCTGGAAATTATAGAGCTCTTCCAAAAAGAAGTATAATAGCTCTAATGGGAGCATTAATTTACTTTTTATCACCAATAGATGTCATTCCTGATGTACTTCCTTTTGCTGGACTAATTGATGATACCTTTGTAATCAGCTTAATTTTAAGACAATTTAAGACAGACTTAGATGTATATAAGGCTTGGAAAACTCCAAAGGAAGGAATTATCGAAGAATATAAGAGACAATATGAAGAAAAACATGCTAATGAATAGTTTATAATATTTAAACTTAGCTTATCTTAATTGTTTTATTAATAAAAAAAGAGCATTAAGCTACTAGTGTTGCATCAATCCAATAATAAATAATTGACAAATTTAAAACGCCTACGGCTCCTGTTAAAAATGCCGTAGGCTGCTTAATTGCACTAAAATTGGTGTATATATCCATAACATAAAATTAGACTATTCCTATAGTTCAAAAAGTAGTTTTTAAAATTTTAGTTTATCTTATGAATCAACAATATATTCAAGAACATCTCCAGTATTTTCTAAAATGTTAGATTTTATTATTCTTGTGATTTTAAGCATTGAAGTTTTTACTTGAAGTGATTCTTTTAAAAAGTATATAAGTATATAGGCTATAAGTGCTGTATAAATCTGAATCTTAATACTGTTATCATTGTATCCTATGCATTTCTTAATCTTTAGATTTTGTTTTACCCATTTGAAAAATGTTTCAATCTTCCACCTGATACGATACAATAAAAGTATATCTTCAGGTGACATATCAAATATATTAGTTAAAACTCTAAATTCTTCTTCATTTTCATTAAAGGTAAGTATTTCCCTATAAGTATTATGGGTTTTATTTTTGCTATATTCAGTTCCTAGTGTAATTTCATAGTCAAATATGAGGTCATTATCAACATAGGTACTTCGGATTTCTTCAACACAAGCATTTGAAGGTTGTCTTGTTATAAATTTAAACCCATCATCTGTTAATTTGTCATACCAACTGTAGTCATAGTATCCTCTATCAAAAAGATAAATACAATCTTTATTTTTAATCATACCATCTATACACTTTCTATCATTCACTTTTCCAGTAACAATATTAATCCTTTCGGGATATTTACCATTAAACAAAGTACTTATTTTAACAGCTGCTCTTTTTTGCTTATTATCATAGCGAAAATGTTTTGCTAATTTAAAAGGCAAGTCTATCATTGTTGAATCAATTATTTTTAAAATAGGTAAGTTTTTTTCAACTCTAGCTCTTCCGAGCTTTTTATAAGTGTAATTAACCAAGTAATAATAAAGGTCTTCAAAAATCCTATAATCTCTTTTAGCATTTTTTCTTGATAATTGAGAAACACTTGGTATATTTATAAGTCTTCTTAATTTGTTATTGTTAGAAACCTGTGTTTGTAAATCATGCAGGCTATTTAATCCCTTAAGTTGAAAGAATAGCATTGAATATAAATGTGATTTAGTATCAAAATGTTGCACTCTGAAGTCAGAGTTATATTTCTTTATAGTTTTATTTAATACATTTCCAGAAATTACATCTGTTAATTTATTAAAAAATATTTTATTATAATTAGTAGTCAAATATAACGAAGCTCCTTTAATAGATTTCTCATCAAGATCTATTAAATCAAAGGAGGTTCTTTTTTTCATTATAAAAATTTTTCCATTAATTATTTGTCAATCTGTAAGTTTTTCTTTGATGCAACACTAGTAGCATTAAGCTCTTTTTTATTTTTAATCAGCCATTTTAAAAGCTTCTTCTTCCGAAATAGGAATTAGTATATCTCTAAACAATCCTTTTTCTCTCTTACAGTAGAATTCATAATCATCATTTCTTTTTAATTCTCTAATATGTTGATTTTTTATTATTTTAAATGTTTTATTTGTATATAAATTTTTTCCTATGTAATAATCCTTTTTAACTTTTATTATTGTACATCTTACTGTCATATTTTACTCAGCTTCCGTTACAGAAAACTTATAAAACTCTATAAAAACATTATAAAAGTTTATGTTTCCTTCCTTCTTCATCATGTTCTTTTTCGCATAATTGCTACTCAAGTGGTCTAACACTCCAAAGGCTTAAATTCCCCACTAACGTATGGGTACATAGAAATAGTATCATTTTAATGATTAAGCTATTTCTTGACCGTAATTTTTAAGGTTTAAACTAGCATTATAATCTCTATCCAATACAGAACTACAGTTTTCACAAACATATTCTCTGTCGCTTAATTTCAAATCTTTTTTGTATGTGCCACAGCAACTACATTTTTTACTACTAGGGAAGTATCTATCTGCTACTATGAATTTTATATTGTTCCACTCTGATTTATATTTAAGCTGTCTATAAAACTCATAGAAACATTGTTCTTGTATTGCTTTTGATAAATGCTTGTTTTTCATCATTCCCATTACATTCAAATCCTCTACTGTAATAAAACTTGGTTTTCGTCTTATTATATCAGCAGTAATTTGATGTAAATAGTTATGACGAATATTAGTTAGACTTTGGTTTAACGTTCTAAGTTGTTTTTCTAGTTTTACAATGTTTTTTGTTTTCTTGTAACGGTTTCCCTCCCTTCCTTTTTCGTATTTATTAGATACCTTTCTTTGTAATCTTTTCTTTCTTTTTTCTAATTTTTTAATTTTGTAAGTTTTGTTTATATTTTTGTAAGCTATACCATTACTACAGGTTGCTAACTTTTCTACACCTAAATCAATTCCTATACCTTCATTGGTTGGTACTACATTGTTATCTGGATATTCAATACCAACTGAAATCCACCAATTAATACCATCAAAACTTACTCTTGGATTAATGTATTTTACATTTTCCCCAAAAGGTATTTTGTAATGTTCACATAATCTAATCCAATTTAGCTGTTGTTTATTTCTTTTTATACTTGTAGTTAATTTTTCTATTTTTACATGAGTTCCTATAAATTGTATTTTACAAGTATCGACGTAAAAACTAGGTTTAGACCTCTTTTTACTTTTAAACTTAGGAAATTTAGAATATCCTTTAAAGAATCTTTTGTAAGCATTACAAGCATCTTTTATTGCTTGTTTAGTTATGTTGTTAGAGTAATCATTCAACCACTTATATTTATCAGTCTTTTTTAATAAGGTAAGTTCTTTCCTTAGTTCGTTATCTTTAATGAATTTACCACCATTTTTATAATTTTCTTGCTGTCTTGCTAAAGTCCAATTATATGCCCATCTTGCCACACCTGCACATTCAAATAGTTTAGTGTTTTGTTTATTATTAGGTTTTAATTGAATTTTAATTGACTTAATCATCATTAATTAACTCCTTAATCATTTTCTTAGCTTTGTTTGCTCGTTTTCCTTGTAATTTAGCACTAAATATAGTAATAATCTGTATCATATCTTCAACTAATTCTTGTTCTTCTGTTTTTTCGGTATTGTCTATAATTTCAATAGTGACACCATATTTACTACAAAGATTTTCTATTAATTCAAATCCAAATCTAACTAATCTATCTTTGTATAAAACCACTATTTTTTCAACTTCTGAATTAGTTACCATATTTATTAACTGATTTAGTCCTTTTTTGTTGTAATTAATTCCACTACCAATATCACTTATAATTTCAAATTGATAACCTTTAGCAATCATATAAGTTTTAACATTATCAATTTGTCTTTCTAAATCATCTTTTTGTTTATTGCTAGACACTCTGCAATATCCTACAATTTTACGATTAGGTGGTAGTTGATTTTTAAGTCCTAAAAAATGATTAAGTTGTTCTTGTGAATAATATCTGTAACCACTTGCTGTAACATGATGTGGCTTTAATATACCTTCCTTATCCCAGTTCCTTAATGTTTGTGTCGTTTTTCCAATTAATTTTGCAAATTGACTTATTGTATAATACTTCATAACTCTCACCTCTAATTTTATTATAACATATACGTTATAATAAATTAAGAGTTTTTTATAAAGTTTTATAACTTTATTTTAACTGTTGTAAACCCCTTCTAAATAATATTCAATGAGATTTACAATTCTCTAGCAATACCAAATTAATCTCCCTATATATTATCGCATAACATTTTCCATACTTTACGGTAAATTTAGCATAAATTTTAATTTAACTATTTTTTCATTAAACTTTCTAAAATAAAACAACTAGAAAATTGCCCTTACTAATTATTGCCCAAAATCATATATAAATTTCATTAAGGTAAATATTATTAAAAAATAAGAAAGAGCCTTTCGGCTCCTTCTTATTTAGAGAGTAATTTCATCTCCTACATTAACTTTATATGAAGGAATATTTACTTTTTCATTTAACTTAGATTGGATTATTTCACGTGAACTGTGTAATCTTTTTACTTTCTTATCATATCTCTAGTAATATCATCTAAAGTAAAGGCACCACACATTTCCATTGTATCTGCTAATTCAGCTCCTAGTTTTTCTATATAACACTTTACTCCTTCTTCACCGCCACCATAAACAGCTGTAACAAAAGGACGTGCTATTAATACAGCATCAGCCCCCATAGCTAAGGCTTTAAAAATATCTGTACCACTACGAATACCACCGTCTACAAAGATTTTCATACTTCCTCCAACAGCATCAACAATTTCTTCTAACACTTCTGCTGTTGCTGGACATTGATCTAATACACGGCCTCCATGATTAGATACAACAATCGCTGATGCTCCTGCTTCTTTTGCCTTTAAAGCACCCTTTACTGTCATTATTCCTTTTATAATAAAAGGAACCTTTATCATTTTAGAAATTTCTCTTAACTCTTCTACTGTCTTGCTGCCTGCTGGAGGTGTCATATTCTTTAAGAAAGGAAGACCTGCAGCATCAATATCCATGGCAACAGCAAATGCGTCTGATTTATTAACTAATCTCATCTTTTCATGAACAGTCTCTAAATTCCATGGTTTTACTGTTGGCACTCCTATGCCTTCAACTGCTTTTATGGCATCTGCAGCATATTCCATAATCTTAGGATTAATACCATCACCAGTAAAAGCTGCAATACCATTTTCAGCGCAAGCCTTAACTAAAATGTTATTGTAGGATAAATCATCATATTTATCGCTATAATGGAAATCAACAGCTCCTACTGGCCCAGCAAAAAAAGGATATTTAAACTTCTTTCCAAAGATTTCAAAGGAAGTATCTACTGGACGATTTTCATGAATTGTATCCATATTCAAGCGTATTTCCTGCCATTTTTGATAATTTCGAATTGCAGTATCTCCCACTCCCTTAGCTCCTGGTCCAGGTATTGCATTCTTGCACACTATACCATTACATATATTACAGGCCTTACAGTGATCACCCATACATGTTCGAGCTTCTTTTAGCATATCATTATAATTCATATAAATTCCCCCTAAATTAATTCTTCTATTAAATCATCATTTACAGAAATACAATTATGTTTTTCAGGCTCATACTCGTTATACCACTTGTTTTCTTCAAAAGAATCTATTATTCCAAACTCATGCTTCGCCAGACTATTACCCCCCTGCAAATGCATATAACCTCTCTTAATACACATTGTGAGAATATTATTCACTAAAGTTAAATATTTTGTAATGCTTTTGAAATTTCATCAAACCTTTCATCGGATATACCAAGTTTTTTCTTAAATCTTTCATCATTCATTCTTTCAACAATTACCTTGTCTGGAGATATTTCATTAATAATATTTTTTATCTTATTAACAGATTCCTCTGTATCATTATAGCCTTTAATAATTGTTACTTCTAAAATAAATTTTCCTTTATATTGTTTATTAAATAGAATCATATTTGAAACTAATTCTACTGTTCACAAGGGCTTCTCCTTTTGAGTTAATAAAAACTAAATCAACATTATTATTTTCTATCATACTTTCTAGTTCATTAAATGAATCATCTATTTCATCAAAGGACTGCTGTGTGTCTACTTTATTATACGACCTTCCAATAGGACAGAATATACAATCAAAGTTACAATACTTTTCAGGCAGGATATTTACTTCTAACACCCTTTTACCATCTTCAATATAAATATCTTTATAACTAAAAACGTTCATTCCTATACCCCCTAATTTACTCTATTACTATTTCCTTATTATTTATATCTAAAACTGAAATTTTACTTGTTCCACCTAAATTATCTTCTACTGATTTTGCCAAATCTTTTAATGCATTCTCAAATTCTACTACTCTAGTTTCGTCTACTAATTCAATACATAAGAAAGCATTAGTCGTATTTTCAGTAAGCATTGTTCTTATTGCTTCACGCCAGTTCCAGCATCTGCAAATTGCACCTTTATCATCTTTGTAGACTATTTCCCCTTCATATGGAGGCGAGTTCTCTTCGGTTCCCAATGGAATAAATTCCTCATTTCCAACAGCCTTAGTTAATCTTATATCACCAACAAATTTGTCTATATCTTCACCGCCACAAGGTAATGCATACCTTAATGAAATAGAGTTGTAAATATCCACAAGTGGATTAATAGTTCCTATATGATTGCCATTATGAACTCTCTTTAGTAATGCTTCTATGGGTCAATGATTATTCAATTGATATTAATTCCAAACCAATGATTCCACCAACTATTAATACTATACGAACTATACGCATCATATCAATAGGTTCCTTAAACAAAATAATACCTAATAATACTGTACCAATTGTTCCTATTCCTGTCCAAATTGCATATGCAGTAGCTATTGGGAAATTTTATAAAGACAATGATAAAAAATAAAAACTTGCAACCATTCCTATCAAAGTTAATATGCTGGATATTATTTTTGTAAATCCTTGTGAATACTTTAATCCCTCTGCCCACCATACTTCAAAAATTCCTGCTGCCACTAAGTAAAACCACTTCATAATTAGTCCCCCAAGATAAGTATTTGCATTCACCATAATAATATCTCATAGCAATATTTCAAAATAAGTAAAATAAAAAGCCCAAAGAAATATTATGAAAATATCTCCCAGGCTTTTATCCTTCCGTGTACACAGTTAACTGTGCGTTTTCTCTCGGATCTGCCAAATATAAATTGCTTTTTTACAAATGAAATTTACCTACTTTTGCAAAATGGGTACTGTGCAATTTGCAAAAAGTTTCGCCCTTCTGGGATTTTACCGTCATTTTCTGCTATTTGCTGATTTACAGTATCCTCTGCTATTTTTTTAATATCTTCTTTACCATCAAAAACCCGCAAAACAGCACTTTCAGGCAACTCAATAGTCTGCAATACTTGTTTTATACCAAAACCCATTCCTTACAAAGTCCGATAAAATATGTCCTATGTGCTTTTACTTTATCATCTTCAACATATCATTGACTTCATCTATGCTGAATTCTTCAGGGTCGAAAGAACCCCCCACCCATTCAAGCATGGATTCATGCTCTGGATGCTGCGGGTCTTGGATTGCTTCAAGGAAATCTTCATATCCCCACGGTCCTCCTACATCTTCAGGAGGACAGTTTCTTTTACCACCGATACATACTGGATATTTAACGCCTTCTTCCGGGTCAAGCACCTTCTCAACAACAATGTCATGTCTCCAATTATCACCAAAATCGTAAACATATCTGAATTTATCCTTTGGTGCAAAGTTCATGCTGCTTAACTTTATTCTTTTTGCACTTTTAACTTCATATCTGTCGTAAAAGTCCCAGACATCATCTTTTTCCCCAATAATCATTTCTCCCAGCCTAAACTCATAAAGGTGGGATTCAAACCATCCCATCGCATGCTGGATTATCCTGTGGAGTTTATAAAACGTAATATCGTCTCTAACCAATACCCTTCTCCAGACAGGAGGCTTTACGTCTTTTAGTGTTATTTTCAACTGAATAATTTTCATACTCTCACGGCTCCTTTTACATGTATTTATGCACTTCTATTTTATCATTTCTATGTGTTCTGTAAAAGTAAAAACAATATTTTATTATCTATCCAAATATCTTAATATAAATATAACATATATGCTCTGATGTAACCAAAAAAAAACATGTCAAAACTCCCCCTCATACCCTTATCCCATCTCTCCTTAAAACTACTCATGCTAAACAAAAATCATGGCTCCAATAAAGTTTCTACTCTATTTTCACCATGATTTTTAACAAGACTTTTTATTCATTACACAAGTTTTTTGGGTATACGGCAAAAATATCATCTAAAATCTATGGCCTTAACAGGACATTTATCAATTATCGCTTTCAATTCATTTATTTGTGTATCATTAAGTGTAGACTCTTTCCATTTTGCTTTCTTATCTATTACCTTAAAATGCTGAGGCATTAATTTTTCACATAGTCCACATCCAATACAATACTGCTCCTTAATATCAATACCAGTTGCTTTGCTTAAACTTTTCTCTTCTCCAATAGGAATGTCTTCCTTTTTTACAAATACAGTCATTAAATATGATATTATCAGTATGGACATTACTGTCAATATCCATCTTAGCCCCATAAAATTCGGCCCTAAGAATTTTGCTTCATTGGCAAGCATGGGTACTTTTATTACTGCCCATGCACTTAATATAATAACTACATTTGCGATGCTGGCACCTTTCTTTAAAAGCATTTTGCAGATTGGGAATGCTGCATAAATAGGCCCTGCTGAAAAACTGCCCAATAAGAATGAGAATATACTCCCCTTTATTCCTGCTTTCTCCCCAAATCCATTCATGATTACTTCTTTAGGAACCCATGCTTCAATAATTGATGTAAGTATAAAAATCACAGGCATAATTTCAAACATTTCTATAATATAATACATGCTGTTTTTGACAGATAAGTAAGCCTTATCGGGCATTGCCATAAATAGAAAAATATATGCCAAAGATACTGCTGCCAGCAGTTTGTTCTTTTTAATTATTTCAATCATTTCACATAATCACTCCCATCGTCAGCGCTATTATAAGTGCAAATACAAAACTAAGAACATTACGGGTAGTAGCAAATTTCAAACCAAACTCTTGTTTTTCTAATGGGAATGTCACTATTCCAACCATCGTTAAAGTAGTTAAGAATGCAACGGCAGGGACAATACTTGCACCTGCATCTACAAAAGAACCTACCAGAGGAAATGCTACAAAGGCTGGAATCAATGTAATACTACCTACTAAGGCAGAAATAACGGTTGAAATAAACAGATTGGATTCTCCCAAAACATTCTTTATAACTTCAGGCGGTATGAAGGTCAGAATCAATCCTATAAGAAACAAGATGCCTACAATCTCTCCAATCATATTTTTCATCATACCTCTTGCCATTTTCATAGAATTAAATGTCTTTTGCTTGTTTTTAACAAGAGATGCGACAAACGCAGCCCCTGTTATCCCCCATAATGATGCTGTAAAAATATCCACCTTTCATCACTCCTTCTCCTTGTAGTTTTTAGGATTAGGTGATTTTACCACAAAGAATTCCAATACTTCTTCGTCTTGATTATGGACATTCATTTTTGTTTTGTATGGGATATTAATAATATCTCCCTTGGTGTAATGATGTGGTTCTTGTTCATTTAACTGCAAAGTCATTTTCCCTCGTACAATTATCATATAAACGTTGGAATTGGAATAGTGTTCAGGAAGATTTGTTCCTTTTGTAAGGACCATATGATTCAGGTGAATATTCTCATCATCCACAATCTTTTCAATTGTTTTGTCATCTGTAAGACTATATACATATTTTTTCTCCAGCATAAAAACTCTCCTTTCATTATGTTTAAATCTATATTATAATAAATCACAGCGACATACAGTTACCATGGTAACTATTTTTATAAAAAGGTGATATTTATGAACATAAAAGATTATCTGGACATTTTAAAACTAACAGGGTTATTTGACGGATTTTCTGTTGAAGAACTGCTTACTTTGTTTAAAACATACAATTATGTTATCTCTAAATATAATAAAGGCAGCATTATCCATTTTGAAAGTGAGAAATGCAATTACTGGGATATTATTTTAAAAGGCCAGGTATTTGTTCAAAAGATTGATGAAAAGGGAAATGTATTAACTATTACTGAATTTAAAGTTGGAGACAATATTGGGGGCAATCTATTGTTTTCAAGGTATCCTTATTATCCCATGAGTGTGGTGGCAAAATCAGATACTGAAATTTTACATATTGATAAAGATTTTGTACTGCAACTTTGTCAGACTAGCCAGGATTTCTTAATACAGTTCTTAACTTGCATATCGGACAAAACTGCTATCTTGACAAGCAAAATTAAATCAATCTCCATGAAATCTATAAGGGAATCTATCATTGAATTCTTAAACTATGAGTACTACTCTCAAAAAAATAAAGAAATAAAACTTAATATGACAAAAAAGGAATTAGCCGAAAGGTTAGGTATTCAAAGAACTTCTCTTTCCCGTGAACTCAATAAGATGAAAAAAGATGGGTTGGTTGACTACAACACCCATTCTATTACTATCTGTGATTTTGATATTATTCGCAAATCTTGAGCAATAAACAGGGAACCCGTATTGAGTTCCCTTTAATCTGTTATTATCAACAATTAAACGCCTTTCATAATTATTGCAGGTCCGTAATAATTATTCTCTCTATCTTCTTTTCAAATGCTGTCAGGCTATCATCTATCAAAACATGTCCATAATAGTGGTCAATTTCTTTAGTTTCCCCATCTGAATATTTTATTGTGGTAATACAAGAAGGCTGGTCGGTAATGAACTCATTCTCTGGTTCATATATAAAAGACTTAAACCCAAATTCTTCAATCAAATCATTTAACTGTTTTACTTTTTTCTTTGATATTTTCCAGTGATGCTCACCAATTTTATATACAAACATTTCTCCATAATAATTTACATTCCCTTTGTTATCTACTGCTACACTATAGACAGGGCAAGTTCCAAAACACATTGTTCTCTGCAATTTTATGTATTCAAACATGATACACTTCCAATTAATGTACATAATAGGAAAATAATGTCATAATTATTAATGAAGATTGCATTAATTAATAGCATACTAAAATATCTGTGCTAGCATATAATTACAAAATTTCTGTGCTTCTGTCTCATTAATCTCCATCTTTTCACATGACCTATAACTGTTCAAGGCTTGATTAATAATATCGCTATATTCATTTGGTAGATTATTTAATCCCCAAATTCCACCTTGCTCCTTTGAGATAATCAAATTGTCCTTAATATAAGCAACAACTCTACACAAGTTTAATATAATATAAATTGGATTTTTAATAATCTCTATCCTTGCATTTTCAACATCATTCTTAATACTATCAATATAGTATTCTTTAGGCACTTCTCCAAAAACATCTCTTATAGGCGCTCCATATAAAGTAATGCCCACATGGCGAATTACAGTAAAATGTGCCGCTAAATCCCTATCTGTTTTTAGACTGTCATCGCATAACAGTAGAGGGTTTGCTAAATATTGTTCTAACCAATCTTTTGAAAAATGCAATTCATAAGGCGTAGGATATTTAAAATTAACGCAATGTTCCTTCAAAACAACACTCATTTCCAAACCTTTAGGTGGCGATTGTACTCTTAATGCTTCTAACATCTCTAACATACTCAACTTTTCATTTTTAGATAATTTTTTATTAACTACAACTAAAAAATCAATATCACTTTTATTCCAATTAAAGCAATTAAAAGCAATAGAACCATGAACATATATACCAACTAAATTGTCATCCAGTATCTCTTTATATTTTTTTACAATAAGATTAAGAATAGTTTTATAATCCATTTTTATCCCCCCATAAAAATACAAATAATCATTGCTTCGTAATATTCTACTATTATACATTAAATTTATTAACATAACTTCATTATCTGTATGATATAATTTTATTATTTTTAACGCAACTTTTTTATCTCTAACACGACTTTATTATTAACACAAGTTTTTTATCTCTGACACAACTTTTTTATTTTATCCCTTATCCCTTTACCCTTTTTAGAATAAACCTTAATCCTAACTATGTATACAAATAAAAAACTCATGTCAAAACCCAACACCCCTAAAACCCTTGCCCCTTCTCGCCTTAACCCTATTTTCCCACTCTCTTCCAGATAAAAAAGTCATGTCAAAAATCACCCTATTTCCTTAATCCTATCTCCTATTTTCTTCCTATTTTCCCTCTCATTTTAGATAAAAAAGTCGTGTCAGGAATAGGGAAAAGTTAAAAGGAAAAAGGAGAAAGTTTTAATCAATATCTTTCATCAATACTCCCTTCAAATCCTTTAAAATCAATACCTTTAGCCTTATACCTTACTCCTTGAGCCTAGTAATCCTAAGAAAAAATCATGGTTCCAATAAGGTTTTCTACCCTATTTTCACCATGATTCTTAACACAACTTTTT
>NZ_JAHLPS010000094.1 GCF_018918055.1 Caproiciproducens sp. MSJ-32 | reverse complement strand
CAATATCTGAAATTTATTCATTTGTACATTAATTTCTATTGAACCGCCGTGTACCGAACGGTACGCACGGTGGTGTGAGAGGACGCTGAATAAAATAATTATTCAGCTCCTACTCGATTGCAGTTTTTATTAAGTTATTAAGAAAAAACTTTTTGTAATTTAAACTAATTATTGCAAAAAAATAGTAAAGATGATATAATACTCTTAAAGGTTATTAAACGTTTTCGTCAAATTTCAACTTTCGGTGAAGGGTTTGGTATTGAGTAAGAGATTTATTTATTTTGAGAATTGGGTTATGGGTCAAAAAAACAACTTCAAAAGAAGTTGTTTTTTTGTTATTTCTGTATTTTATTATAAAATTCCTTCTTCTTTTAATATATTTTCTAATTCTTGAAGCTTATTATTTAATAAAATAAATTTTTCTTTAATTATCTTTTTTTCTGCTTCATTATCTAATACATTAACAATTTCTTCTACTGTTTCTAAAGCATCATCAATTTCTTTTTGAGCTAATTTTAAATTAGATTCCTTCATATATATCTCCTTTTATGTCTCCTTTGTAATTTTAAACATAACAAATAATAGTTATATTATTTATCCTATCACTAATAAATTTCTCATGCAAGGCATATATTGTATAAGAAATTTGTAAGGGGTGAAATTTTGATAAATTATGTTTGGTTTATAATGATATTCTTAGGAATATTAGTTGGATTAATTACAGGTAATGGAGAAATTATTTCAAATTCTATCATAAAAACAGCAGATTCAACAGTTTCATTGATAATTGGATTAGTAGGAATAATGTGTTTTTGGTGTGGAGTAATGAAGGTAGCAGAAAAAAGTGGATTTACTCAAAAGCTAGCAAAACTCCTTAAACCGATATTAAAGCGTCTTTTTAAAGAAGCAGCAAAGGATGAAAAAGCTTTGGGAGCCATAGTTATGAATATTACTGCAAATATGATGGGCCTTGGTAATGCAGCTACTCCTTTTGGAATAAAGGCAATGGAGGAAATGAGCAGACTAAACAAGAAAGAGGGACGTGCCTCTAACGATATGGCCTTATTTTTAGTATTAAATGCTGCATGTATACAGCTTGTTCCTTCAACTGTAATTTCCATTAGGGCTGCAACAGGCTCCATCAATCCTGGTGCAATAATAATTCCAGCAGTAACAGCTAGCACAATAGCTGCAATTGCAGGAACTATATATTGCAAAATATTACAAAGGTATTTTTAAAGGAGTGTTTTAATGTTACAGTATTTAACTAAGAGCATTATTCCTATAATAGTTATAGTAATCACAACTTATGGAATGTTCAAGGGAAGAAAAGTATATGAATGGTTTATTGAAGGGGCAAAGGAAGGCTTAAAAGTCTGTTTAAACATATTTCCCTATCTGCTAGCTATGCTTATAGCAGTAAATATTTTTAGGGAGGCAAAATTATTAGATATTTTAAATGATTTAATAGCACCAATAGGTGCTTTAATAGGCCTTCCAAAGGAAGTAATTCCTTTAATATTAATAAAGCCTTTATCAGGAAGTGGAGCTATTGGAGTATTAACAGATATATTAAAAAATTATGGACCGGATACAAAAATAGGGCTTATATCATCTGTAATTATGGGAACTACTGAAACAATATTTTATACCCTGACAGTTTATTTTGGAGCTGTTCAAATAAAGAAGATAAGGCATACTTTATGGGCAGCAATTTTAGCTGATTTAACTGCCATTATTGTTTCAGTTTTTATAGTAACTAGATTTCTTTTATAATAAATAATGCATTTAAGGGAAAAATAGGCTATATTTAAAATATAGCCTATTTTTAATGTTTGATAAGGAAGTTGGAGGAACTATGAAAAAGGAATTTTATATAAAAAACAGAAAAAGAGTTTTTGATAAAATTAAGGATAATTCTATTCTGATTTTATTTGCAGGAAATGCTCCAAAGAAAACTGGGGATGAAGAATATCCTTTTACACCAAATAGAAATTTTTATTATTTAACAGGAATAGATGAGCAAGCTCATGTATTGTTATTAAGTAAATTTAATGGGGAGAATAAAGAGTACCTATTCATAAAAGATATAGATGAAATTATGGAAAAATGGAATGGAAAAACTATAAGAAAAGAAGAAGCAAGAGAAATTTGCGGAATAGAAGAAGTTAAATATTTAAGCGAACTAGATAAGTTCATTGATAAGTTAGTTTTAAATAAGGAAGAATTAAATATTTATTTAGATTTAGAAGAAAAAAATTCGTCTTATGACTATTTAAATAAAATAAAAGATAGATACTATAATATAAGTATTAAAAATGCTTATAAAATTATTGCTGAATTAAGACTTGTAAAAACTGAAGAAGAAATAAATAGAATAAGAAAAGCAATAGAAATTACAATTGAGGGTGTAGAAAATCTAATGAAAAATACTAAGGCAGGAATGAAAGAATATGAATTAGAAGCGTATTTTGATTTTGTATGTAAAAAAAGAGGAGTTAAGGATTTAGCCTTTAAGACTATTGCAGCAACGGGAAAAAATGCAACAATTCTTCATTATGTAGATAATAATACAGAACTTAAGGAAAATGATTTGATTTTATTTGATTTAGGTGCACAATATAAGTATTATAATGCAGATATATCAAGAACCTTCCCTGTAAGCGGAAAGTTTACCAAAAGACAAAAAGAAGTCTACAATGCAGTTCTTAGAGTAAATGAAAAGATAATTAGCGAAATGAAGCCGGGAGTTAAATTTCTTGATATTAACAAGCTGGCTAGAGACTTAATAGCTGAGGAATGTATAAAGCTCGGATTAATTAAAAATAAAGAGGATGTTTCAAAATACTATTATCACAGTATAGGCCATAGCTTAGGAATGGATACTCATGATGTAGAATTAGAAGGAAGAAATGTAACCTTTGAAGAAGGAATGGTATATACTGTTGAACCAGGCATTTATATAGAAGAAGAGGGAATTGGAATTAGAATAGAGGATGATGTTTTAATTACTAAGGATGGTAATGAAGTTTTAACGAAAAATATGATAAAATCAGTAGAACAAATTGAAGAGTTTATGTCTAAATAATAAACTTATAATTAGTTTTATTATATGGTTGATTTAATATGATAATCCTTATATAATGAGTGTGGAAATTAAATATAAATAAAGACAAGGTATAGAGGCGCGGTAATTAAGAGTACTATTAATGAGGTAAGCACTGTGATTTAATAGGAAAGGAATTATCGCCGAAGCGTATGATTGATGCTTTAAGATCATACTGCTGGTGTTATATAGAATATATATAACACTGCCACAAACTATCTTTGTGGAGAGCTATTACTTGAGGAACTTATTTTATTATTATCAGTGCTGATATTTTTAAAACCTTGAGTGAGAACTCGAGGTTTTTTATATTTGATTTTATTATTAGAAAATATTACAAAGGAGTTTAAAAATGAATAATAAAAAGAGTATTAAGTTGTTCTTAATAACAACTATGATTAGTTTATTATCAACATCTGTTGTTTTTGCAGAGGAATTAGATGTATCTGTAAGAAATGCAGATCATTATGGTATATTAACTTTGATACCACCTATTTTGGCAATATTATTAGCTTTTATAACTAAGAATGTTGTTATATCTTTATTTATTGGTGCATTATCAGGTACATTTTTAGTACAGTTAGTGGTTAATTCCTTTATGGATGCGATAATACAAGCTTTTCTAGATTTTGTATCTAGGGCATTAAATTCTTTAGCTGATTCTTGGAATGCAGGGATAATTCTTCAGGTGCTAGTTATAGGTGGAATTATACAATTAGTAGCTAAAATGGGAGGGGCAAAAGCTGTTGCAGAAGCTTTAGCAAAAAAAGCAAAAACAGCTAGGAGTACTCAATTAGTTACACTTTTGTTAGGGTTAGCAGTATTTTTTGATGATTATGCTAATTCATTAATAGTAGGACCTATAATGAAGCCTGTTTCAGATAAAATGAAAATATCAAGGGAAAGATTGGCTTTTATTATAGATGCAACTGCAGCTCCAATTGCAGGTTTAGCAATTGTATCTACTTGGATTGGTTTAGAGGTTGGTTTAATAAATGATGCTTTTGTAAATGGTATTGGTAAAGAGGTGGATGCTTTTGGTATCTTTTTACAGACTATTCCTTATAGATTTTATAATATATTAATACTAATATTTATTTTCATTACTTCGATCCTATTAAAGGATTTTGGACCAATGTATAAGGCTGAGGTTAAGGCAAGAAAAAGAGAGGAAGCATCTAAGGATGAAACTGCCTTAGATTCAAATTTTGATAATTCGGATTTTGAACCAAAAGAAGGAATAAAGTTAAGTATCTGGAATGCTATAATTCCAATAGGAACATTAATAGCAACGGCTTTAATTTGTTTTTACTATAGTGGTTATTCTTCAATAATGGCAGGGGAAAATGATGCTCTTAAGGAATTTATGCATAATTCACCTTTATCTCTTAAAGGGATTCAAGAGGCTTTTAGTGCATCAGATGCTTCAATAGCATTATTCCAGTCAGCTTTAATATCAAGCATAGTAACTATTGTTTTAGGAGTGATTAAAAAGATATTTACAATTTCTGAAGCTATAGATGTATGGATTGATGGAATGAAACCATTACTTATTACTGGAGTTATATTGCTATTAGCTTGGTCATTAAGTTCTGTAATAAAGGATTTAGGAACAGCAAAGTATTTAGTTTCCTTACTTTCAGGGGCATTTCCAAAATTCTTGCTTCCAAGTTTAATATTTATATTGGGTTCAGTTATCTCCTTTGCAACAGGTACAGCTTATGGAACTATGGGAATATTAATGCCTTTGGCAATACCTCTTGCATATTCAATAAATCCAGATATGAGTTATGTGGTTGTTAGTACAAGTGCTGTATTAACTGGAGCTATATTTGGTGATCATTGTTCTCCTATATCAGATACTACAATTCTTTCATCAATGGGATCCGGATGTAATCATATTGATCACGTTAATACTCAAATTTGGTATTCTTTATTTGTTGCATCAATAACAATAATCTTCGGATATATTCCAGCTGGATTTGGATTAAAGTGGTATATTGCTCTTCCGATAGCAATATTAGCAGTATATTTAGGGATTCAAATATTAGGGAAAAAGGTAGAAGAATATTAAAAGAGTTAAATATAGATTTAATTATATGATGAAGTTCATAGATATTTTTGAGCTTCATCATTTTTTATTCAGTTAAGTAAATATTAATCGTTATAGATTATAACAATTTCTATTGATATAATGATAATTAAAAGGATAAAGTGAGGAGTAATAGAATGAGTAATTTAGAAAAACTTAGAGAAGTAATGAAAAAAGAAAATATAAATTATTATATAATCCCAAGCAGTGATTCACATCAAAGTGAATATGTAGCAGATTATTTTAAAGGAAGGGAATTTATATCAGGTTTTACTGGCTCATCAGGAACCTTATTGGTGGGATTAGATAAGGCTTATCTTTGGACTGATGGAAGATATTTTATTCAGGCAGCTAAGGAATTATTAGGAACTGGAATTGAGCTTATGAAAATGGCTATTCCAGGCTACCCAAGTTTAGAGGAATGGATTAAAGATAATGTTAAGGAAGATAAAGTATTAGGCTTTGATGGAAGAGTTGTATCAGTTAAACAATATGAAATCTATAAAGCTATAGCAAATAATAATAAATTTAAAATAGTTATGGATAAGGATTTATTAGAGGAAGTTTGGCTTAATAGACCGCAGCTTCCAAAGTATAAGATTTTTAATCATGATGAAGCTTTTTGTGGAAAATCTACTAAGGAGAAGCTAGAAGAAGTAAGAAAAAATATGATAAATAAAGAAGCAGATAGTTTTATTTTATCCTCCTTAGATGATATAGCATGGCTTTATAATATAAGAGGAAATGATATTTTATTTAACCCAGTAGCGTTATCCTATGCCATAATAACTAGAAATGAAGCAAATCTTTATATAGATTTAGATAAGCTTACAGAAGAAGTAAAGACAAAATTGAATTCTCAAGGGGTAAATATATTTAATTATAATGAGATAGAAGAACATGTAAGAACTATAAAAGGTACAGTTTTACTAGATAAAAATAAGTTAAATGCAAAAGTATTTTCTGCAATTAGTAAAGAAGTTAGAGTTATAGATGAATTAAATTATACAACAAAATTAAAGGCTATAAAAAATGAAACTGAAATAGCAAGTATGGAAAAGTCTCAAGTAAGAGATGGAGTTGCTATGGTAAGATTTATGAAATGGCTAAAAGAAAATGTAGGTAAAGAAAAGATTAGTGAAATATCTGCAGCTAAAAAACTAACATCAATAAGGGCTGAAGGTGAAAACTATAAGGGAGATAGTTTTAATACTATTGCTGCTTATAAGGAACATGCAGCAATGATGCATTATTCAGCAACTGAAAAAACAGATTATGAACTTAAGGAAGAGGGAATGTTTCTTGTAGATTCAGGAGCACAATATCTTGATGGAACTACAGATATAACAAGAACCTTTATTTTAGGAGAAATTACTGAAGAGGAAAGAAGAGATTTTACTTTAGTTTTAAAGAGTCATATAGGATTAGCTTCAGCTAAATTCTTAAAGGGAACTACAGGCATGAATCTAGATATTTTAGCAAGGGGACCATTATGGAAATATGGTATAGATTATAAATGTGGAACAGGTCATGGTATTGGATTTTTCTTAAATGTCCATGAAGGCCCACAAAGTATTAGACCAACAGGGGAGGCTGCAGCTACAGTATTAGAAGCTGGAATGGTAATTACAAATGAACCTGGAGTTTATAAAGAAGGAAAATATGGAATTAGAACTGAAAATACTTTAATAGTAGAAAAATATATGGCCTCAGAAGAATCTGGTGAATTCTATAAATTTAGAACTATTTCTTATTGTCCTATAGATTTAGATGGATTAGAGCTTAATTTATTGACCTTTGAAGAAAAAGAGTGGTTGAATAATTACCACAAGACAGTATTTGAAAAGTTGAGTCCTTATTTAAGAGAAGATGAAGTTGAATTCTTAAAGAAAGCAACAAGGGAAGTTTAATAAAATGTATATTTTACAGCGCACAGTTAAAAATAAAATTATTTTTATAATCTCTAAAACTGTGCCCTGTGAATTTATAAAAGTATTTTTTATGTTTTCTTCTTTTCCTTTGGCGGATTTATAAGGGCATTAATAATTATTGCAATAATTACGCCTATAACAGTTTCCAAAGTTCTTTGAAAGGCATATCTGATTGGATTAATAATATCAGAATTTATTAGTATTATTAAGATAACTATTGATGCTATAGTACAGGCGGCAGGTTTCTTAATTAAATTACAAATATATATTATTAAACTAACCCCTAATGAAGCTATAATTATAGAAAAGGAATGTAAATTAAGCTTAATGGTCAAAATAAGAATGATAGCTCCAAGTATGCCTCCTATAAATGTACCAATTAATCTATTTAGTCCTATTTTTACTGAATCTTCTATAGTGCTTTGCATGGATATGATTGCAGCAATTGGTGCATTTAGGGATTTAGGCATCAGCAATAAACAAATTAATACTGCTAAGGAAGTCTTTAGATTCCTATAACCTATATGAGGAATATCTAAATGTTTCATTTAAAAAACCTCCCATAAATATTGAATATATCTTAAGTTTATTTAGAATTATTATTTAAATTATAATATATGACAAAACCTAAAAAAAGTATATAATAAGCTTATAATGATATAAATATTAAAAATAAAGGTAACAAGGTATGAATTTTATAGTTTTTTTGATAATAGTAGATATTGTACCCTTTGGCTTATTGCTATTAGGAGGAATATACGAAACAAAATATTCAAAATTTCCTAATACAAAAATTGGATATAAAATCAGGTGCTCAATTTTAAATGAAAAAACTTGGGAATATTCTAATAAGCTTGCCTCAAAAATATATGGAATAGTTGGAAGTTTTCTTTTGGTCTTAAACACTATAGCTATTTTTATATTTGGAGAGGAAGCTCTTTCTTCAATACTGCTATTAACTCTTGCTTTAGTTATTATGGCAAGGTTTATAATAGAAAATATAATAAAAAAGAAATTTAAATTGAAGTAAATATTAAAATATTGACAGTATATTCAATTTACCATATCATAATATTAAATGCGATGAAAAGAAGAGTAGTGAAAATTAAGGCTTAAAGAGAGCTAGGGCAGGTGAAAACTAGCAGCTAAGATTTTCATGAAGATGGCCTTGGAGCATGTTCTCTGAGCAAAATTATTTGTAAGGGGAATACGGGAGCAACCGTTATATTGCAAAGTGAAGATTTCACTTACTGAGGCATTTATCGTGAGATAAATGTGAAATAGAGTGGTAACACGTGTAATGCGTCTCTATATGGTTTTATTTCCATATAGAGATTTTTTATATTGTAATATATTATTTCAAGTAAAATAACAGGAGGAAAAGGATATGTGTAAGAAAACATATTACATAACTACGCCAATTTATTATCCGTCAACAAAACTTCATATTGGAAATACTTATACAACTGTAGCAGCAGATGCTTTGGCTAGATATAAGAGATTAACAGGATATGATGTAATGTTCTTAACAGGAACAGATGAACATGGGCAAAAGATTCAAAGAATAGCAGAAGAAAAAGGCATAACACCAAAGGAACATGTAGATGAAGTAGTAGCAGGAATAAAAGAGTTATGGAAATTAATGAATATAAACTATGATAAGTTTATTAGAACAACTGATGATTATCATATTAAGGCTGTTCAAGATATATTTAAGAGATTATATGATCAAGGAGATATATATAAATCCTCTTATGAAGGAATGTACTGTACTCCTTGTGAATCTTTCTGGACAGAAACTCAATTGGTAAATGGAAATTGCCCTGATTGTGGAAGACCAGTTGAAAAATCAAAAGAAGAAGCCTATTTCTTTAAAATGAGTAAATATGCAGATAAATTAATTGAGTATATAGAAACTCATCCAGAATTTATACAACCAGAATCAAGAAAAAATGAAATGTTAAATAATTTCTTAAGACCAGGTCTTCAAGATCTTTGTGTTTCAAGAACTAGTTTTAATTGGGGGATTCCAGTAACTTTTGATGAAGGTCATGTTGTATATGTTTGGATAGATGCTTTATCAAATTATATTACTGCTCTTGGTTATGGCAGTGGAAATAAAGAATTATATGAAAAATATTGGCCTGCAGATGTTCATTTAATAGGCAAGGATATTTTAAGATTCCATACTATATACTGGCCAATCATGTTAATGGCTTTAGGCTTACCACTTCCAAAGCAAGTATTTGGTCATGGATGGTTGCTTGTAGATGGAGGCAAAATGTCAAAATCTAAGGGTAATGTTGTAGATCCTGTTACTTTAGTTGAACACTTTGGAGTAGATGCAGTTAGATACTATTTATTAAGAGAAATACCATTTGGAGCAGATGGGCTATTTAATAATGAAATATTTATAAAGAAAATAAATTCAGATTTATGTAATGACTTAGGAAACCTGCTTTCAAGAACAGTTGCTATGATTGAAAAATATTTTGATGGAGAAATTCCTACAAATACTGAAAAAGAAGCAATTGATGATGAACTAATAAATTTAGCTTTAGAAACTCCAGGAAAAGTTACTGAAGCAATTGATGAATTAAGAATACCTGAAGCTTTGGAAATTATATTCAGCTTAATAAGAAGGGCTAATAAATATATAGATGAAACAACTCCATGGATATTAGCAAAGGATGAAGCTAAGAAGGCAAGGTTAGGAACTGTTTTATATAATTTAGCTGAAAGCTTAAGATTCTCATCTGTATTATTATCAGCCTTTTTACCTGAAACAAGTGAAAAAATAAATGCTCAATTAAATACTAATAATGTATCCTTTGAATCATTAAAGGAATTTAATGGAACAGTAGTTGGAACTAAGGTTAAAAAGGGAGAAGCTTTATTCCCAAGAATAGATGTAGATAAGAAGTTAGCTGAATTAGAAGCATTAAAAGAAGCTCAATTAGCAAAAAATAAACCTGCAAAAAGAGAAATAGCTCCAATAAAAGAAGAAATAACTATAGAAGACTTTGAAAAGATAGATTTAAGAGTAGTAAAAGTTTTAGCTTGTGAGCCTATAAAGAAGGCAAAGAAACTATTAAAGCTAACAGTAGATTTAAATGGAGAAGAAAGACAAGTGGTGTCTGGAATTTCTCAATACTATAAACCTGAAGAGTTAGTGGGTAAAAATGTAGTTCTAGTTGCTAACTTAAAACCAGTAACTTTAAGGGGAGAATTATCACAAGGAATGATTCTTGCAGCTGCAACAGATGATGCCAGTATTTTAAAGGTTGTAGACCCAGGTGAATTACCAACAGGAAGCATAGTGAGGTAAAATGCATAACAAAAATCAATAAAAAATTTACAAAGGTTAATTGAAATATTGAGGGAGAGTCATATAAGATTTTTTTGACTACTCCCTCTTGTTAAAAGAAAGGAAAAATTATATGAAAAATAAGAAATTTAGTATTTCCAGGGAAAAAAGAGAAAAGCTAATTAATGAAATAAAAACATTTTTTTATGAAGAAAGAGATGAAAAAATCGGAGATTTAGCTGCCAACATAGTTTTAGATTTCTTCATGGATAAGTTAGCACCTGAGTTTTATAATGAAGGGGTTAATGATGCCTATAGATATATGCAGGATAGGATAGAAGATCTTTTAGAGATTCAGATTTAGTTAGTAATAGGAATTCAGCTATAAGTTAGGAGTTTGGAGTTAGAAGTTAGGAGTGGTTTTAAGTTTATTAGGGAAGTAATAAGTAAAAAGTAATTAGCAGAAATAAATTGAATTTAAGGGGGTTTTTTATGAATATAATAGTAGGAAATGCATGGCCTTATGCCAATGGGCCCTTACATTTAGGAAGAATAGCTGTTTGGCTTCCTGGAGATGTTATAGCAAGATATCATAGGCTAATGGGGGATAATGTAATATTCTTATCTGGAACTGACTGTCATGGGACTCCTGTAACCATGAGAGCTAAGGAAGAAGGATTAACACCTTTAGAAACTATACATAAGTATCATGAAGAATTTAAAAGATGTTTTAAGGGATTAAATTTTTCTTTTGATCTATTTGATAAGACGCATAACGATTATCATGCTAATAAGGTAAAGGAATTTATATTAGAACTTTATAATAAGGGCTATATCTATGAAAGGGAAGTTGAACAAACTTTTTGTGAAAACTGCAATGAATTTTTATCAGATAGATACATAGAAGGACAATGTCCTCACTGTAATGCTGTAGTAGTTGATGAGCAATGTGAAAATTGCTCAGAAATAATAGATTATGAAGAACTTTTAAATAAAAAATGTAAGATTTGTGGGAATCAAGCTGTAGTTAAATCAACAAAACATTTATTTTTTACTTTATCTAAATTTGAAAAAGATGTAAGAAGATTATTAATAAGACAAAGAGGCTGGAGAGATAATGCACAGGAAATAGTAAAGAGATATTTAAATGAAGGATTAAGAGATAAAGCAGTTACAAGAGATTTTAATTGGGGTGTAGAGGTACCCTTAGAAGGATATGAAGATAAAAGGATTTATGTTTGGATAGAGGCAGTTATGGGCTATCTTACATCTAGTATTAGAGTTTTAGAGGAAAGAGGAGAAGATTGGAGAAATTATTGGGAAGGGGAGGATTCAAGGGTTTATTTTGTTCATGGAAAGGATAATATTCCCTTTCATACAGTAATTTTTCCAGCTATTTTAGCAGGTCTTGGTATAAAAAATCCAAACTTACATGTAATTTCGAGTGAATATATAAAGTTAGAAGGAAAGAACTTTTCAGCGGTAAAAAATTGGGCTATTTGGGCTGATTATGTGATAGAAAATTATAATATAGACGAATTTAGATATTATTTACTTTTAAATTCTCCAGAAACAAAGGATACAGATTTTACTTGGAGGGATTTTGTAAATACAGTTAATAGAGATTTAGTTAATCTATTAAATAACTATGTAACTAAAACTATAGGGATTGTTGTAGAGAAGTTTAATTCAAAAATACCTGAAAGTGTTTTAGATAAAGAGGTTAGAAGCGAAATTTTAAATATTTATTTTAATATAGGAGATAAAATAGAAGAAGGAAAATTTAAAAGTGCTTTAATTGAAATAATATCTTTAATAAAAAAATATTATAAAAAATTAAATGATTTAGAGGAAAATAATCAAAATAAGTATGCAGCAAGGATATATGAGGCAATTCAAGTAATTGCTAATTTATCAAATCTTCTTGAGCCTTTCATTCCTAAAACAGCAGAAACTATTAAAAGAGCTTTAAATCTTGAAGAGAGTATATGGAGTTACATTGAAAAGAAAAAAGGTGAAATTTCTAATTTAGAAAGCTTATTTAAAAAACTAGACAAGAAAATAATAAATGATGAAACTAAAAGGTTAAAAGAAGAGAAAAATTAAAGGAAATTATAAAAAGGAAAAACCCTAGATTAAATATAATTTGGGGAAGAATTTAATCTAGGGACCATTAGATGGTTTTAGGGGTAAATAATAATGCTTTAACTACTTTACATCATATATATTATACCAAGATTATGACAAAAGTGTGTCAAAAACTAAAATAAATTATTAATAATTATTGAATAAATAAGATAATTATTGGATTATATTCAATGTTAAAATCAGGTTAAAAATTGTTAAACTATATTTACAATATGTTTAAAAAATTATATAGTTAGTTCGGTGTTAATAAATAGTTATAAAATTATTGTTAATTAAGGAGAGAAAATTATGGACAAATTTTCTATTTTTGCTGGTTTATTTGGTGGCTTAGGATTATTCCTTTACGGTATGAAAATTATGGGGGATGGTTTGGAAAATGCCGCCGGAGATAAGTTAAAATCGTTTTTAGAAAAATTGACCAGCAACAAATATATAGGAGTAGTAGTAGGGGCAATAGTTACAGCTATAATACAAAGTTCTAGTGGAACTACAGTTATGATTGTTAGTTTCGTAAATGCAGGTTTAATGACATTATCGCAAGCTGCTGGTATTATAATGGGGGCTAATATTGGTACTACTATTACAGCACAAATGGTATCTCTTGATTTAAATAAAATTGCACCTTTAGTTATAGGAATCGGAACAATTATACTTTTAGTTGGTAAAAATAAAAAGACTAGAGATTTAGCAAGTATAGCAATTGGATTTGGTATTCTATTTATGGGAATGGAATTAATGGGAAACTCAATGGATCCAGTTGCAGAATCAGAATGGTTTAAGGAATTTATACTTGTAGTATCAGATAATAAAATACTTGGATTACTTGCAGGACTTGGATTAACAGCAATTATTCAAAGTTCAGCTGCAACAACTGTTATACTAATTGCCTTAGCCTCAACTGGTGCTATTAATATGAGATTAGCATTCCCAGTTATACTTGGCTGTAATATTGGAACATGTGTAACAGCATTATTAGCTTCATTAGGAACTAATAGAACAGCTAAAAAAGCAGCTTTAATGCATTTATTATTCAATACCTTTGGTGCTATCATTTTCTTCCCATTTATTGATCCGTTTATTAATTTGATACAAGCAACATCACCAGAGGTTGAAAGACAAGTAGCAAATGCACATACAATATTTAATGTTGTAGTTACTCTTATAATGCTGCCATTAAGTGAGTATTTAGTTAAAGTAGTAAATTTAATTCTACCTGGAGATGGGGGAATTGAAAAGAAAGGTGCTATATATTTAGATAAAAGGTTATTTGAAACACCTGTAATTGCTAATGGACAGGTTATTAAGGAAACATTAAGAATGGCTAATAAGGCAAAAGAAAATGTAGTATTAGCTATGAAGGCTTTTATGGAAAATGACCCAGAAGCAGTTGAGAAAGTATATGATAATGAAAATACTATAAATATATTAGAAAAAGAAATAACTGATTATTTAGTAGAACTTTCACAACTTGAATTACCAGAAGATGATATAAAATTATTTAGCTCAATATATCATGTTATAAATGATATTGAAAGAATTGGAGACCATGCGGAAAATATTGCAGATTTAGCTGCAGAGAAAATGAAGAATAATGTTCATCTTGGTGATGAAGCTAAAAAAGAGTTAAAAGCAATCTTTGAAAAGACAATAGAAGCAATAGAATTATCTGTAGATAGTTATGGAAATAGAAATTTTGAAAGCAATAAAAAGCTTGAAGAAGTTGAAAGTGAAATAGATAATTTAAAGAAGGAATTTAGACAAAATAATATAAGAAGATTAAAAGAAAGAGTTTGTTCAGCAGATTCCAGCGTAGTATTCTTAGACTTAATAAGTAATTTAGAAAGAATAGGGGATCATGCTAATAATATAGGAAATTTTGGTGTTAAATAAATAATGAAATAAATTATTCAAAAAAGAAGATTGTTGAAAATCTTCTTTTTTTGCAATTTATAGCTTACAATTAAAAATGAAAATATTATTTAGAATTTATATTTGTAAATATGTTTAAAAATACAAAAAAGTGTCAATAAATAATTATGAAATGGAGATTAAAGGATATGGAAAGTAAGTATAAGATATTTGATACCCATGCCCACTATGATGATGAAGCTTTTGATGAAGATAGGGAAGAAGTATTTAAGCAATTAAAGGAAAATGGTGTAATTGGAATATTAAATTGTGCATCAAGTTATAAGAGTATAGATATAACAAATAAGTTAAGCAAGGAAAATGATTTTATTTATGGAGCTTTAGGAATTCATCCTGAAAATGCTAATGAACATAGTCCAGAGGTAAAAGAAAAAATTATAGAATTAATAAAAAGTAATAAAAAAATTATTGCAATAGGGGAAATAGGTTTAGACTATTATTGGGATGAGAATCCTGATAAAGAAGTGCAAAAAAAGGTATTTAGGGAATATATGAAATTGGCTGAAGAACTAAATATGCCAGTAGTCATTCATGACAGAGATGCACATCAAGATACATTAGAAATACTTAAAGAATTTCCTAAAGTTAAAGGGATAATTCATTGTTTTTCTGGAAGTAAAGAGTTTGCACAAGAATGTATAAAATTAGGTTATTATATAGGAATTGGAGGTGTAGTAACCTTTAAAAATGCTAAAAAGCTAGTTGAAGTTGTAAAGAATATTCCTTTAGATAGAATAGTCGTTGAAACTGATTGTCCATACTTAGCCCCTGAGCCAAACAGAGGAAAAAGGAATAAATCAGATTATATCCAATATATAATAGAAAGAATTGCTTTAATAAAGGAAATGGAACCTATAGAAGTAAATTTAGCTGTAAATGATAATTTTAAAAACTTGCTTAATGGAAGTATATAAAGTAAAATATAAAATACCCGTTGGAAAGAAGTTATATTATTGTTAAAAAATGTATAAGTATAATAAAGAATCTACTTTGTGATAAGATAACTGCAAACCGCTATTATATTCAAATTTTTATTATTATGCATAGTATGCATTTATGGCAGTTAAACAAGCAGGAGTGTAAAATTTGACAAAAGTCAATATTTAAATTATAATTCAAAAGACGCTCTTGCCAAAGGAGGTAAAGTAGATGGTAAATTTAAAAAAATACCAAATCGCTAGTTTTGCTAAAAGTTCCAAGGGTAAGATATTGATGGCGATTATAATGTTTTTTATAATTGCATCAGTGACGTTCGCAAACATGAGAAAGACAATAACAATAAAGATAGACGATAAAGAAGAAACACTTATAACATACAAGGGAACTGTTAAAGATGTGTTAGAAACAACGGGTGTAGAACTTGGACCGAAAGATAAGGTCGAACCATCTTTAGAAGATAGGGTATCTGAAGGAGATACTATATCTATTAAAAGAGCTGTTTCAGTAAAGCTTACTGTAGGAGAGAAACAACTGGAAATAGACACAGCAGAAAATACAATAAAAGATATGCTAGTAGCGGAAAAAGAACAGCTTAAATTGCAGGGTATCGAATTTAATGAGGGAGTAGATGAAATTACTCCAGCATTAGATACAAAAATCACAAAGGATTTGAAGATTGACCTTGTAAAAGTTGAAGTGAAAAAAGAACTAGCAAAAGAAATATTAGACTTTGATGTCATTGTAGAAGAAGACTCAAGTCTAGATAGCGGTGTAGAAGAAGTTAAGCAAGAAGGTGTTACTGGGGAAAAGGAAGTAACTTATGAAGTCATTTATAAAAATGGCAAGGAAGTTTCAAGAACTATAAAAAGTTCGAAAGTTATATCTGAACCAGTTAATAAGATAGTTGTTCAAGGAACAAGAAAAACTATCGCAAGCAGAAATGGGCAGTTATTAGATTATAAGAGCGTAATATATGTTGAAGCAACTGCTTATAGTGGTGGTGGCATCACAGCAACTGGAACTGTACCTGTGAGAGATCCGAATGGAATAAGTACCATATCAGTGGATCCAAGGGTTATACCATTAGGTAGTTTGGTTTATGTTGAAGGATATGGAAAGGCTGTAGCTGCCGATACTGGTGGTGCCATAATTGGAAACATTATAGATGTTTATGTAAATTCTAATGAGGAAGCCATAAATAACTGGGGAAGAAGATATAATGTTCCGGTTTACATCTTAGCTTATCCGGGTGAATGGTAATTAATAAGGAGTGTTCGAAAGAACACTCCTTATTTATATTTATTTAAAGTATAATGTATATTTTTTGTTTGACAATATAAATATATAAAGTTAAATTAATAGTTAGCAGGTATAAGCTACAATTAGAATTGCATTTATTATCTGCAGCTTTATTACGAAAGGAAGTAAAAATTTTGATTAAGGAAGTTATAGTAGTTGAAGGAAGAGACGATATTGCAGCTGTTAAACAGGCAGTGGATGCTGAAGTTATAGCAGTTGGTGGTTTTGGAATAAATGCTAAGGTTATAGAAAGAATAAAAGATGCTCAAAAGAGAAAGGGAGTTATTATATTAACTGATCCTGATTTTGCTGGTGAAAAAATAAGAAGTATTATAGATAAAAGAGTAAAGGGAGTAAAACACGCATATATTGCTCAAGAAGATGGAATAAAAGGGGACGATATAGGAGTTGAAAATGCAAAACCAGAAGTAATAAGAGAAGCTTTAAATAGAGCTAGGGTTTCTGAGGAAGAATATAAGGAAATATATAAGGCTGAAGATATGTTTAATTTTAAGCTAACAGGATATAAAGATTCAAAAAAGAGAAGAATAATATTAGGAAAAGAGTTAGGAATAGGTTATGGTAATGCAAATCAAATTCTTAATAGATTAAATAGATATTGTATAGACAAAGAAGAGTTTATTTCAGCAATCAATAAAATAGAAAAAAGTTTAGGAGAGAAGAGTTAATGGATTTACAAGATATAAAAACTTCAGAATTAGTAAAAAAGTATAATTTTAAATTTACTAAAAGTTTAGGACAAAACTTTTTAGTTGATACTTCTGTACCAAGAGATATTGTTGAGGGTGCAGAAGTTTCTGAAGAAGATCTAGTAATAGAAATAGGACCTGGGGTAGGAACATTGACAGCACAGCTTTTAAAGAAGGCTAAGAAAGTTGTTGCAATAGAACTTGACGATAAGTTAATTCCAATATTGCAAAATGAAATTGGAAGTAATTCTAAATTCGAATTAATTCACGAAGATGCATTAAAGGTTGATTTTAATAAAATAATTGGTAACGAAAAGAATGTTAAGTTGGTTGCTAATTTACCTTATTATGTAACAACTCCAATTATAATTAAGTTGTTAAAAGAAGGTTATGACTTTCATTCCTTAACTATAATGATTCAAAAGGAAGTTGCAGAAAGAATAAATGCAGAACCAGGACATAAGGAGTATGGGGCATTGTCCCTTTTAGTTCAATATTATTGTGATACAAAGATAATAAGAAGGGTTCCACCACAATGTTTTATACCTAGACCGAAAGTAGATTCTATTGTTATAAGATTAGATAGATTAAAAGAACCTAGAGTAAAAGTCCAAAATGAAAAACTATTTTTTGATATAATAAGAAATTCTTTTAATATGAGAAGAAAAACCTTATGGAATGGAATTAAGAATATTGGTTTGGATAAGGAAAAATTAGAGTTAGCTTTTGAAAAGGCTTATATAGATCCAAAGAGAAGAGGAGAAACTTTAAGTATTAAAGAATTTGCTAGATTAGCAGATAAGATAAATGAACAAATGTAAGATATAGCTCGTGAGAATTTTGTTGAAATATAAAGAATTCTCACGAGTTTTATTTTTAACATATTTATAAGCAAAATGCATATAATGTAAAGAATTAATCTAAGATGGAGGTTCTAAAGGTTTGTCGCAATTAAATAAATTGTATAGAAATTTTATAATTCTACAAGAAGATGAAAGAGGATACTCTAATTCTAATGACAAAACCTTATCAGGATATTCAAAGATTGAAGCAAAGGGAGATAAGTGTAAGATTTCCTTTTACGCTCAAAATCTAAGAAGCGATATTAATGATTACCATGCACTAGCTATTTGCAGCAAGAAGGATAATAAAAAAATATTAGATTTAGGTAATATTACAGTATCTGATGTAGGAAAGGCTGATTTAACAAAGGAATACCCAATAGATGATATAGGAGGTATAGGCTTATCATATGATAAAATATCCGGTGTTGCAGTAGCAAAGATGAAGGAAGGTATCCCCATAATTATTATGTGTGGTTTCATTAATGGGGAAGAACCAAAGGATAATTGGAAAAATTATAAGATAGAAAAGGAATGCTCTGATAAATCTAAATCAGAAAATAAGAAAAAGGATAGTAAGAAGAAAAAGGACAAGAGAACTGATGAAGATAAAGCTATAGAAGAAAAATCTTCAACTGTTAATAAAGAAGCTGTATCAGAAGATAGAAAGAAAGTTAATGGTCCTGATGCAGCTAATACTAATAATGTATCTACTACAGTTCCACCTGTAGCAGCTACTGGTACTGGAATGGGAACAATAGCAACAGGAACTATACCAACAGCAACCATGCCAACTGGTACAATGATAAGTATAGAAGATGAAGTTAATGAATTTATTGATAGTATAGGAGAAACAAAAGTTGATATAAATCAAGACGGAGTTGTGGATACTGTATGCATACCATATGAAACAATGGTCGATATGATGGGAACAACAGGAACAGGAATGAATGGAGCAGTACCATTTGGAACAATGAACTCAAATACAAATATTAATAATCCAACAGAACAAATGAATATGCCATATGGATATATTCATAGAATAGAAAATGATATAAACAATCCATTCAGTAGTAATAATTATGAAAATCCATTTGCTTCAGCAGAAAAGGTAGATACTCCATTTTATAATAGACAAAAAGATCCTTTTGATGATGATTTTTATAAGGAAAATCCATTTGTAAGTAATAATAGAACAGATAAATTTTCTAATATGGGAATAAAAGATGATAGTGATTATATGACTACAATAAATAGGGCAAGAATAGCTACTGCTCAAAAAACTATCAGTAAATTTGATGAATATGAAAGTGAGATAGAAGAGCTATCTAATAACTTTAAAATTAGAGGAAGTGTTGGAGAATATTTTGAAACAATTGCAAGAGGATTTGAATTAGTTAAGGATGGTCCAAGAGAAATAAAATATTGCAAGTGGTATGAAGTTCCTGTAAGTGATTTAAATGATCTATGTAATATGTCAAACTATAATAGATACACAGTAGCCTACTATCCAATGCTAAATTACTATCCATATATAAGGAAATATAAGAGATTTTTATTAGGATATAAATGTGATAAGGATGGAAATTTAAAATATATCGTTTATGGAATACCAGGAAGAAAAGATATAGAAGAACAGCCATATGAAGGCAAAACTGGATTTGTAACCTGGGTTAAGGATACACAAAGAGATGGAATGGGATATTGGTTAATGTTCTATGATTTTAGAAATTCAATAGTTGTTGTTCCTATGGAACAATAAAAATGTACTTAGAATCCTGCTGAGTATAAAGTGAATAAAAAGATAATTTTTTTAATATCCCTTCTATCATTTCTTATGCTTGTTATCCTAGGTATGAGTACTCTATTTGTTGAAGATATAAAAGAAGTTGCGATTTCAAACAACAATATAGAGAATTTTAATTATTGCCTATTGAGAGAAGGGAGTTATAAAATTTTATTACCGGAAAATTGGATTATCGAAGAAAATCAGCCTTATTCAGATAAAGAATTAGAGGCAGATTTTAGTGATAATAAAAATATAGAAGGTAGTATTATAATTTTAGAAAGGGATTTAGAAGAAGTTATTGATTTAGTTCTTAATGAAGAGGAAGGAAAAATACTTAGAAGTTCCAATGAAGATTGGAATGTAGTTGAGATTAATAAGGACAACTATATAAATAAGTATTATATTAAACAGTACTCAGAGGGAAAAGTTTTAATTATAAAATATTCTTATAAAAAGGGAAAAATAAAAAATAGTATGAAGGTAGTATTTGATAAGATATCAAATAGCTTTCAATAAAAGTATATTAAGTTTGCTATAAAAGAATTAAAGTATTATAATTTAAATATAGTTAGGAAAAGCTAATGCTTATCCTAACTATATTTTCTATATACATTAACTTTTTAGCAGAGGGGAAAGATATAATTGAAAAAGATAATAAGGATAATGAGTTCCATAATGTTAATAATGTTATCTTTAAATTTAAAATCCTGTGGATCAAAAAAGGAAAATTACTTTGATTACTTAAAAAATAGTAATATAGAGCTTATCAGCATTCAAAATGTTAGGGATAAATCTTTCAAGTTTTTAATGACTGACAAAAAAACAATAAATAATATGGCGGATTTGTTATCTAAAGCTAAAGTTAGTGAAACAAAATCTGATTTAGAGCCGGATTATATATTTCAAATTAAAATGGGAGATAAAATAGAGGAATATAATTATATTGTTGGAGATTATAACGGAAACTTTTATAATGATGAAAGAATTTTTACAATGTCAAAAAGATTAGATGAAGCTATAATGCAGAACCTTTCAATTATAAGAAAACCAAGAGATTTTGAATATATTTATTACAACACTATTTTAGATGTTTTGAAGTTAAATGCAGAAAATTTGGCAGATAAAAAGGTTGGCATAGATATATATCAAGATATAAATTGTTTGAAATATATATTATCAAGTGAGCTAAAAGATTTTATGACTGATGCAAAAGAGATTATTCCTAATATTGAACTGGTAGATAAAGATACAAGTATTTTTGATGTTGTAATAAGTATAAAAAATAGGGGACATAGTACGACTGTTTATAAAAGTAATATAAAAGTTGAGAATAAGATAGATAAGTCTGAAAATAACTATTATGTAATTGGAGAATATGAATTTAACGAATGGGACTATAATGTATATCACGAAAAGGAAGTGCCAAGAGAAATAAAGAATAAGTGGTAGGAGGAAGTAATTATGGTAAATAATATAACATTTGCAGGTAAAGGTAAACCTAATCCAAAACATTTTGGAAAAACAATGCCTAAGTATGGACAAATAAAAAATACAATAGGAATAATTAGCGGTAAAGGCGGAGTTGGAAAGTCAACTGTAACAGGAATATTAGCTAGCACATTAAGCAAAAAAGGTTATAAGGTTGGGGTGTTAGATGCAGATATTACAGGTCCATCTATGCCTAGATTTTTTGGTGTAAACGGAAAAAGGGCAGGAATTGAACCTATAGATCAAGAAAATTTTAAATATAATCCTGTTATATCTCAAGGAAATGTAAAGATAATGTCAATGAATCTTATGATGCCTAAGGAAGATGAGCCTGTTATTTGGAGAGGACCAGTAGTAACAAGTGTTTTAACTCAGTTATTTACAGATACTAAATGGGGTGAATTAGATTACCTATTAATAGATATGCCTCCAGGAACATCAGATGTAACTTTAACAGTAATGCAAAGTTTCCCAATAGATGAACTTATTGTAGTATCTACACCTCAAGATATGGTTTCAATGATAGTTAAAAAGGTAGTTAATATGGCAAAGAAAATGAATGTTCCATTAAGGGGAGTTATAGAAAATATGTCCTATATAAACTGCCCTGGATGCGATAAAAAAATTAGGGTCTTTAGTAAAAAGTCTGCAGAGGAGCATTCTGTTTATTTAGGTGTACCTTTATTAGGAGAATTGCCTATTAATGTGGATTTAACAGAAGCCCTTGAAGAAGGAAGAGCTGAAGAGTATGTTAGAGATAATGACTTATATTCATTAATTTTTGAAGCATTATATTAATTGATTTACATATAAAAAAATAAAAATAGGAAATAATATTATTGAATTTTATAAAGAAAGGGTGAAATGATATGATAGCTAAAGTAGATCAAGATACATGTATTGGATGCGGATTATGTCCTACAATATGTGAAGATGTTTTTGAAATGGGAGATGAGGGAAAAGCTCAGGTAAAAGTGGATGTAGTTCCAGAAGGAGCAGAAGATGCTGCAAAGGAAGCAGAAGAAAGCTGCCCTGTAAATGCAATAGAAGTTGAATAATAAAAAGAAAAGTGGATGATTAAAATCCACTTTTTTCTTTTAAATAAATATCTTACTGTATTAAAATTAAATAAAGTCAGTAAGATTATTATGATAAACTTTAGGTCTATTGCTAGTATTACAATTTAATTCGCTTGTATTTATTTTTACCATAGAACCAATAGCTAAATAATCACTGACTTTATTAATGGGAACTTTAATTATAGTATCATCTTCCAAAATGACAGAAGCCTCAAAATAATCATAATCAATAATTTTTCCCTTCAAAATAACACCACCTAATGATTAGTTAATGTTATTTTGTGCAATTAAATTATTTTAATGCAAAAAGATGAATACTAATTTATTTTTTGTATAGCCAAGCCAAGTAAACCAGGACCAGCATGTACTCCTAAGGCTGGACTTATTTGAGATATATTTAAATCAATAATATTTTTAAGATTTTTTAATGATTCCATAAATTTTTTTGCTTCCTCAAGGGCACCACCATGAAGGACCCAAACTTTGCATTTACCTTTTTCTAATTCTTCTTTAAGTATATCTGTTAATTTTGAAATAGATTGTTTTCTTCCTCTAGCCTTACAAACAGAATAATATACTCCATTTTCATCTACTGTAATAATAGGCTTTAAGTTTAACATTTGTCCAATCATTCCAGATACTTTTCCAATTCTTCCACCCTTGATAAGGTAATCTAGTGTGCTAAGAGTAAAGTAGCCAGTAATTTTACTTCTTATTATAGGTATTTCCTTAATTATTTCTTCAAAACTTTTTCCTTGCTTTATTAACTTTGCAGTTTCCAAGGCAACTATTCCTTCTGGCATTGCTAAAATTTTTGTATCAAAAACAAAGGAGATTAGTTTTGGGTGATCTTCTAATAATAATCTGATAGAATTATGAGTTCCAGATAGTCCGCTGGATATGGTTATTGCTATAACGTGAGTGTAGCCTTCTTTTTCAAGGTCATTTAAAACTTCTTCTATATCTTCAGCACTAGGTAAAGATGTTTTTGGAACTTCTTTATCTAAATTGGAATAAACTTCATCTGCTGATATTTCCAATATATCTTTATATTCACCTGTAGAATAGGAAATTCTTAGCGGAAGTAACTTAATATTATTTTCTTTCATCTCTTCAAGTGATAAATCACAGGCGCTATCAACTAATAGTGCAATTTTTTGCATAATAATCCTCCTAGGATATAATTTATATATTTCTATTTAAACCAATTATAACATAAGAGGGAAATATATCATAGTAATAGATTTCAATAGAACTAATTTTATATTGTCAATGTTAGATTTTATTTAAAAAAATTAATTAAAGGCTAAAAATACCATTTATTTCTTCCTAAGCTATGGAAATCTAAATAAGGTATATTTGAAGAGAATATTTTTAGATAGTATAATAAATACTATTAGTAATACAATATATTGTGTGATGGAGGAATGGTTAATGCTATATGTAGTAAAAAGGGATGGCAGAGAGGTTGATTTTGACACATTAAAGATATCAAGGGCTATTAAGAGAGCAGCTGATGATGTTAAGTCGAGTTTAAAAGAAAGTGAATTATTAGAAGTTGTAGGAAAAGTTCTTCTTTATATAGAACAATCTGAAAAAACTAAGATAACGGTAGAGGAAATTCAAAATTTAATAGAAAAGGCATTATTAGAAAGTGGTTATAATGAGATACAAAAGGTTTATTCAAATTATAGGAAAGAAAGAACAAAAATAAGAGAAATAAAATCTGATTTAATGAGGGCTATTGAGAAAATAGGAATAGAAACAGATAGGGATAATGCAAATGTTGGAAATAATTTTAGTTCTAAGCTTTTAAGAATAGCTTCTGAATCTAATAAATGGTACAATTTAGCTGTTATGCCTAAACACTTAGCAAAGGCTCATGAAAATGGAGACTTATATTATCATGATTTAGATAGCTATAATCTTACAATAAACTGTTTACACATACCAACAGGGGAAGTATTAAAGAGAGGTTTTAATACTGGTTATGGTACAATAAATAGTCCTAAAAGAATAGAAACAGCAGCGGAATTATCTTGTATTTTGCTCCAATCCTCTCAAAATGATATGTTTGGTGGTCAATCTCATCCTAATTTTGATAATGATTTAGGAAAATTTATAGAGCCAACTAGGGAAGAAATAAGAAAGGAATTAGAGGAACTTAGCGTAAGCGAAGAAAATATTGATGAAATAGTGGAAAAGAAGTTAAGAAAAAGGGTTCATCAGGCAATGCAGGGTATTGTATATAACTTAAATACAATGCATTCAAGAGCTGGATCACAAGTTCCATTTAGTTCAGTAAACTTAGGAATACCAGAATCAGATGATGCGGCATTAGTATGTGAAATATTCCTCCTAGAATATGAAAAAGGTCTTGGAAAGGGAGAGCAGCCAATATTCCCTAATATAATATTTAGGGTAAAAGAAGGAGTTAATAGAGAGCCATCAGATAAATATTATTATTTATTTAAATTAGCAGCTAGAGTTGCTGCAAAGAGAATGAATCCTACATTTATGAATATAGATGCAGATTTTAATAAGGAATATTATGATAAGGGATATTTACCTGCAACAATGGGATGTAGAAGTTATGTTATGAGCAATATAAATGGAGAGCCGGGTTGTGAAGGCAGGGGGAATATAGCTCCTGTAACTATTAATCTTCCAAGGATAGGAATTCAAGCTAAGGGTGATATAAAAGAATTTTATAGAATATTAGATGAAAGATTAGAATTGGCTAAAGAATCCCTTCTTCATAGATATGATGTATTGAAGAAATTAAAGGTTAAGGATCTTCCATTTGTAGCTGGGCAAGGTCTATTAAGAGGATCAGAAGGCTTATCTAAGGAAGATTCCATTGAGCCTATATTAAAGCAAGGAACTTGGGGAATAGGCTTTATAGGACTTGCAGAAACTCTTGTAGCATTAACAGGTTATCATCATGGTGAAAATTCTGCTTCTAGAGAACTTGGAGTTGAAATTGTATCTCATATAAGAGCTTTTGTGGATAAGGCAAAGAATGAAACTAAACTAAATTGGAGTTGTTATGCAACACCAGCAGAAGGCTTATCAGGTAAGTTTATTGCAAAGGATAAAAAGATTTTTGGAATTATAAAAGGGGTAACAGATAAGGATTATTATACTAATAGTTATCATATCCCTGTTAATTTTCCAATATCGATAAAAGAAAAAATAGATATTGAAAGTCCTTATCATAAATTATGTAATGCTGGACATATTAGTTATATAGAAGTTGATGATTATCCATCTGAAGAGGTAATTATGGATATTTTAAATTATGCCTATAAAAATACTAATATAAGTTATATAGGCGTTAATTTTCATATTAGATACTGTAAAGATTGTGGAATTTACCTAGATAGCAGCAGTAGAAAGTGTAACGCCTGCGGAAGTGATAATATTCAAGGAGTATCAAGAGTAACAGGATATTTGGCTTTGGATGAAAGATTTGGCCCTGGAAAATATGAGGAAAGAGCTGATAGGCTTAGCCATGGTGAAGTTAAGAGGAATAATTATAAAATAGTATAGTAAACTGATTTAAAATTTAAGTAATAATTAAAAATAAAAAATAAATATTTATAACAAAAAAAGAGAAACTTTTAAAGAGTTTCTCTTTCGTTTTGGAAAATAAAGTAAAAGAATATGCAATATTTTTTGAAATTCTTGCAAAAAATAGGGCGATATTTAAATAAATAAGGAACTACAACAAAAATATTGAATAAAATATAAATAATCCTGCAATTTTTATAAAATTTAAGCTCTTTTTTACTTGTTTATAATATGTGTATATGATAGAATAAAGAGCAATAGGGGTAAGTTTTTTATTATTAGTAAATAACTAGAAAGTAATAAGTAATAGATCATAATAAATTAGTAATAAAAAGTATATGTATAGAAGGGGGCAAAATTATGTCTATAAAAAATCTTTCAGATGGAAAGGAAATATATATTGTAGATACAACGCTCAGAGATGGAGAACAAACAGCGGGCGTTGTTTTTGCAAATGAAGAAAAAATAGCAATAGCATCAATGTTAAGCGAATTAGGAGTTGATCAGCTTGAAGTAGGTATTCCAACAATGGGAGGAGACGAAAAGGAAGCCATAAAGCAAATTATAAAAAGAGTTAAAAATACAAGCATTATGGCTTGGAATCGAGCTGTTATAAAGGATGTAGAAGAATCGATAGATTGTGGTGTGGATGCAGTTGCAATATCTATATCAGTTTCTGATATCCATATAAAAAATAAATTGAAAAAATCTAGAGAATGGGTATTGGAGAATATGGTTAAAACCGTAGAATTTGCAAAGAAGAATGGATTATATGTTTCAGTAAATGGAGAAGATGCTTCAAGAGCTGATAGAGAGTTCTTAGTTGAATTTATAAAAACTGCAAGAGAAGCAGGGGCTGATAGATTTAGATATTGTGATACTGTAGGCATAATGGAACCTTTTAGAATATATGAAGATATAAAATATTTATATGATAAAACAAATTTTGATATAGAAATGCATACTCACAATGATTTTGGAATGGCAACAGCTAATGCTATAGCAGGAATAAGAGCAGGAGCTAATCATGTTGGAGTTACGGTGAACGGTCTTGGAGAAAGAGCTGGAAATGCAGCTTTAGAAGAGGTAATAATGGCTCTTATGATTGTATGTAAATACGAAGGAAATATAAAAACTAAGATGTTTAGGGAAATTTCTGAGTATGTATCTCATGCTTCAGGAAGATTTCTTCCATCTTGGAAGGCTATTGTTGGAGACAATATGTTTAAGCATGAATCTGGAATTCATGCAGATGGAGCAATAAAAAATCCAAAGAATTATGAGGCCTTTGATCCTTCAATAGTAGGTTTAGAAAGACAAATTGTTATTGGAAAGCATTCAGGAAAGGCAGCTATAATTAATAAATTTAAGGAGTATGGTATAGAGCTTGCTAGTGAAGAGGCTGATAAAATTTTAGAAATAGTAAGAGCAACTTCGGTAAGATTAAAGAGAAGCTTATTCGATAAAGAATTGGCCTTAATTTACAAGGAATATAAGCTGCAAAAGGAAAATGAAATAAACTAAAGGGGGCATTAAAAGATGGGAGATAATTTAGTATACAAAATATTGAAAAGCCACTTAGTAGAGGGAACAATTGAAACAGGAAAAGAAATTGGAATCAAAATAGACAGAACATTAACTCAAGACTCAACAGGTACAATGGCATATCTTCAATTAGAAGCAATGGGAATTGACAGAGTAAAGACTAAAAAGTCTGTAGCTTTTGTTGACCATAATATGCTTCAACAAGGATTTGAAAATGCAGATGACCATAAGTTCATTCAAACAGTTGCTTCAAAATATGGAGTTTATTATTCAAAGCCAGGAAACGGTATATGTCATCAAGTATTTTTAGAAAGATTTTCAGTACCAGGAGAAACTTTAATAGGTTCAGACAGTCATACTCCAACAGCAGGAGGAGTAGGAATGCTTGCAATTGGGGCAGGAGGCTTAGATGTAGCTTTGGCTATGGCTGGAAGAGCTTATTATATAACAACTCCAAAGGTATGTAAAATAAACTTAGTCGGTAAATTAAAGCCAATGGTAACAGCTAAAGATATTATTCTTGAAGTTCTAAGAAGATTAACAGTTAAAGGGGGAGTTTCTAGAGTATTTGAGTATGGTGGAGAAGGAGTAAAGTATCTTTCAGTTCCTCAAAGAGCAACTATAACTAATATGGGAGCAGAACTTGGGGCAACAACTTCTATCTTCCCAAGTGATGAAAGAACTTTAGAATACTTTAAAGCTCAAGGAAGAGAAGAAGATTATGTAGAGTTTAAGCCGGATGAAGATGCAGTTTACGATGAAGAGATAACAATAAATTTAAATGAGCTTAAACCATTAGCTGCAAAACCTCACAGCCCAGATAATGTTGAAGAAGTTGAAAAGATTGGTAAAATTAAAATACATCAAGTAGCAATAGGAAGTTGTACAAACTCCTCTTATGAAGACCTGATGAAGGTTGCAAAAATATTAAAGGGTAGAAAGGTTCATAAAGATGTAAGTTTGGTTATAGCTCCGGGTTCAAGACAAGTTATGGAGATGATAGCTAGAAATGGAGCTTTAGCAGATATAATAAGTGCAGGCGGAAGAATACTAGAAAATTCCTGTGGACCATGTATCGGTATGGGACAAGCACCTGGAACTAATGAAGTATCTTTAAGAACTTTCAATAGAAATTTCTATGGAAGGAGTGGAACTCTAACAGCTCAAGTTTATTTAGTAAGCCCAGAAACAGCTGCAGTTTCAGCAATTTATGGAGTTCTTACTGATCCTAGAGAATTAGATATAGATTTAACAGTAGAAATGCCAGAGAAGTTTTTAATAGATGATTCTATGATAATTCCACCAGCTGAAAATGGTCAGGAAGTTGAAGTTGTTAGAGGACCAAATATTAAGCCTTTCCCAGTAAATAAAGCTTTAGATAAAGCTATAGAAGGAAAAGTATTAATTAAAGTTGGAGACAATATCACAACTGATCATATAATGCCTTCAAATTCGAAGTTGTTGCCATTTAGATCAAATATTCCTTATTTATCTGATTATTGTTTTAATACTATAGACGAGGAATTTCCTAAGAGGGCAAAGGAAAATAATGGGGGAATAATAATTGGAGGAAATAACTATGGTCAAGGGTCAAGTAGGGAACACGCAGCATTAGTACCATTGTACTTAGGGGTAAAGGCAGTAATTGCAAAATCCTTTGCTAGAATTCATAAGGCAAATTTAATTAATAATGGTATTATTCCAATGGAATTTGAAGATGAAGCAGATTATGAAAAGCTTGATCTTTTAGATGAATTAATTGCAGAAGATATATATGAAAGTTTAGAAAAGGGAAAAGTAGAAATTAAGAACTTAACTAAGAATACTAGCTTTACAGTTAAAGTTAATTTAACTGAAAAAGATATTAAGGTAATTAAAGCTGGAGGCAAGCTTAATTTAGTTCATAGTAATTAAATAGCAATTGATAGGGGCTGTCGCATTAGCGGTTAAAAATCGCTAATGCTCAGCTCTTATTTTGTACTGTTTTATATGAATTTTAAAGAGTTTTTCAAATAAATTCATCTCTACTCCTTAAAAATGGCGC
>NZ_JAHLPS010000067.1 GCF_018918055.1 Caproiciproducens sp. MSJ-32 | reverse complement strand
GTGCGCCATTTTTAAGGAGTAGAGATGAATTTATTTGAAAAACTCTTTAAAATTCATATAAAACAGTACAAAATAAGAGCTGAGCATTAGCGATTTTTAACCGCTAATGCGACAGCCCCATTTTTAAATTCATAGTTCAAATAGTTTTTTTTACGGGGGTATTTAAATGAAAAAGAAAATCGGACTATTATTAGGGATATTATTATTTATTTTAATATGGTTTATATATTACTTCATTATGCCTGTATTAAATATAAAATTTTTATTTAATGCTATAGTAATTTTAGTTGTAATAATATTATTAATTTCTGCAATTTATTATGCTTCTATTAAAGAAAATGTTAATGATGAAGCAAGCGTTAAGAAGAATAAAAAAATTTCAAAGACTTTATTTAGCTTATTAATATTAGTGATAATAATAGCTTTGGGGGTTAATTTAGCAAGTTCAAAAATGGTTAGTGCAAAAAAATATAGAGCTCTAGCTGGTGATGTTAAAACGGAAGAGTTTGTAGATAATGTTAAAGAAATAGAGTTGAAAAATATTCCAATTATTGATGAGGAATATGCTATCCGTGTTGCAGATAAGGAAGTTGGACAAATTCCTTCCTTAGGGTCGAGGACTGATTTGGGAGATATGACTTTACAGCAAGTAGGAGATAAACTATATTATGTTGCTCCCTTAGAGCCTTCTGGTATTTTTGCTTGGCTTAAAAATAGAGGAACTGAAGGTTATGTAATGGTTAATGCAACTTCATTAAATGATGTAAAGTTAGTGACAGAACTTAATGGACAAGCTTTAAAATTAAAATATTCAAAAAGAGCTTACTTTGGCGATGATATAAAAAGACATATTTATAAGAATATAAAAACAGTTGGTTTTACTGATTATTCCTTTGAGATAGATGATGAAGGCAGACCTTATTGGATAGTAACAGCCTATGATAAAGGGGTAGGAATAAGAAGTGAAAAAGTTATAGGAATAGTTCTTGTAGATGCACAAACAGGAGAAAGCACATATTATGATGATATTAGTAAAATACCTGAATGGATTGATAGAGTTCAACCTATTGACCTAATGGTAAAGCAAATTGAGTGGTGGGGAAAATATATCCATGGTTTTTGGAATTTCTCTAAAACTGATAAATTAGAAACAACCAATGGTACAGGAATTATTTATATAGATGATATATGCTATTACTATACAGGTATGACAAGTGTAGGGGTTGATAATTCAAGTGTAGGCTTTATGCTTGTAAATAGTGTAACTGGAGAGAAGACCTTCTATAAAAATTCAGGTGCAACAGAAAATGCTGCAATGAGTTCAGCAGAAGGAAAGGTTCAAAACTTAGGATATAGTGCAAGTTTCCCATATTTAATAAATGTAAATAATGAAGCAACATATTTTATTCCATTAAAAGATAATGAGGGGTTAATAAAACAATATGCAATGGTAAATGTAGAAAATTATAATATTGTAGGTGTAGGTAATAATATTGAAGAAACTTACAATAATTATATTACTGCATTAAACAATGGAAATAAAAATACTACAGATATAGAGGCTAATGGAAATGCTAAAAAGGAAACTCTAACAGTTGATAGAATTGGAAGTATTATATCTCAAAATGAATTGGTATTTTATATTACAACTGTAGAATATCCTGAAAAATTAATTATTGTATCTCAGGGGCTATCAAAAGAAACACCTTTAACTAAGGAAAAGGATAAAATATCTATTTCCTACTATGAAAATGGCAATAGCTCAATAAATGCAATTACTTTTGATAACTTAAATATAAATATTAAATAATTAAAATATTAATATAAACTCCAATCATAGATATTCTATGAGTTGGGGTTTTTTATTAATATAAGCATATTTATATTTTATTTTAATATATTTTATAGTAGTGAAATTTAATATTTATTAATCAAATATTAATTAAATATTAATAAGTAAAAAATAAGGAGTTGATTGTAATGGGAGAACAATATAATAACTTTCCGCAGATGCAAGATAATGGAACTAATGCTTTAGCAATTACTGGCTTTATTTTAGGACTTATTTCTTGGTTTTTAAACTTTTTTGGAATAGTCGCAATATTAGCCATAATATTTTCTGCGATTTCCTTCTCGCAAATTAAAAGAAAAAACCAAAAAGGAAAGGTCTTTGCTATTATTGGATTAATTTCTGGAATAGCTAATTTAATTTATGCTTTCGTTATAATAAGCAGTACATTAAGTTTTCTATAATTAAAAAAGTAATAAAAGCTCAAACATTGCAATTTTAAGTGTTTGAGCTTTTGTTAGTGGACAAGGGAAATAGATTAGATAAACTTAAGAATAGATATATTTAAACATTTAAATTATATTTAAGTAAAATTATATAAGATTTCTTACATAGCAAATTTAAATGCTATCTAGTATAATATTAGCAGGCTAAAAATTTGCAGAGAAAGGTTAAGAAATAACATGAAAAAAATAAGTGAAATTTTTAGTGACTATGCCTTGGGGGGAAATATAAACACAGCTGTAATTGAGGGAGTTACTTTAAGAAAAAAGACTAAAACTCTTGAAATGAAATTAAGCTGTGATAAATATATTGAGATTGGAGAAATAGAATCTTTTAATAATTTTATTAAAGAAAGATTTGCCCTAAATGATTCAAAAATTATAATAAATTATACTGAAGCTTCCTTTGAAAGATCAATAGAAGATAGAGTTAAGGAAGTTCTAGACTTTTTATCAATTAAACACCCTTTCTTAAAAGCAGCAATAAATAATTGTGAACTGCAAATTGAGGATAATTCCCTTAATTTTAGCTTTAAAATGGTTATTTCTGAAATGCTAAGGGAACTAAAATACGATAAAAAAATTCAGGATTCATTAAAAGCTTTATACGGAAAAACATATAAAATTAATTTTATTGATGACCTAAGCGAAGAAGAGCTAATTAAGTTAAAGGAAAACAACTTTACTAAAGAAAAAGTCATTATTCAAAAGGATGTTCAGGCAAAACAAAATAATAACAATAATAATGCAACGCCAGTTAAGCTTGTTCCAGAAATTAAACAAGAAGCAAAAGCAGAAAATGACAGTAAAAATAAGAATTCACTATTGATACTAGGTAGAAATGGAAATATAAAGGATCCTGTAATTAAGATTACTGATATAACACCAAATGAAGGAAGAGTTGTTATACAAGGTGAAATATCGAATATAGATGCAAAGGAATTAAGAAGTGGAAAATTATTAGTTTCTTTTGATTTATATGATGGATCAAGTTCAATCACCTGTAAGGCTTTTGTAAAACCAGGGGAAGGTGACGAGGTATTTTCAAGATTGAAAAAGACAAAGGCAGTAAAGCTTCTTGGTAATGCAGGCTATAGCAGTTTTTCTGGAGAAGTTGAAATAATTGCTAATACTATACTAGAGGCAGAAGCCATTAAAAAGGCCGCTAGGATGGATACTGCAGAAGTTAAGAGAGTAGAGCTTCATATGCATACTCAAATGAGTCAAATGGATGGAGTAACTAGTGCTACTGATTTAATTAAGAGAGCCATGAGCTGGGGGATGAAGTCTATTGCAATAACAGACCATGGAGTTGTTCAATCCTTCCCAGAAGCTCATAAACTTTTAGGAAGAAATAATCCAGATATGAAGGTTATTTACGGAGTTGAAGCTTATTTAGCACCAGATAGAAAGCCATCTGTAACTAATTCTATGGGACAGTCTATTGATACGACCTATTGTGTGCTGGATTTAGAAACTACTGGATTTTCAGCAGTAACAGAAAAAATAACTGAAATAGGTATTATGAAGGTTAAAGACGGAAAAGTTATAGATAAATTTGGCTGCTTTGTAAATCCTGAAAAGCCTATTCCAGCTAAGGTTGTTGAAGTAACTAATATAACAGATGATATGGTTAAAGATGCAGAAACAATAGATAAGGTTTTCCCTAAGATATTAGATTTTATTGAAGGAAGCGTATTAGTTGCTCATAATGCAGACTTTGATATAGGATTTCTAAAGCATAATGCAAAAGTTTTAGGCTATGATTTTGAATTTACTTATTTAGATACTTTAGCCTTGGCAAAAGAGCTGTTCCCTGAGTATAAAACTTATAAATTAGGAAGAATAGCAAAAAACTTAGGCATAAAGGTAGAAGTTGCCCATAGAGCTTTAGATGATGTTGATACAACAGTTAAAGTATTTAATATAATGCTTGATATGTTAAAGGAAAGAGGAGTAAAAACACTTGATGATATAGATAAATATGCTTCTGATGAAGTAGCAAAAAAAGAGGAATATAAAAAGCTTAAGACATATCATGCAATAATTCTTGCGAAAAATTATATTGGCTTAAAAAACTTATATAAATTAGTATCTTACTCTCATTTAGATTATTTTTATAAAAAGCCTCGTATTTTAAAGAGTATGTTTAAAAAATATTCAGAAGGCTTAATTATAGGCAGTGCCTGCAGTGAAGGAGAACTTTATCAGGCAATACTTCTTGGAAAATCTGATGAAGAAATTGAAGCAATTGCAGAGGAATATGATTATTTAGAAATTCAGCCTTTAGATAATAATGAATATTTAATCAGGACTGAGCAGGTACCTGACAGAGAATATTTAAAAGAAATAAATAGAAAGATTGTTGCTTTAGGAGAAAAGCTAAATAAACCTGTAGTAGCAACTGGAGATGTTCATTTCTTAGATCCTGAAGATGAAATCTATAGGCGTATAATAGAAGCAGGCCAAGGATTTAAGGATGCAGATAATCAAGCTCCACTTTATTTAAGAACTACTGATGAAATGCTTCAAGAATTTTCATATTTAGGCAAAGAAAAGGCTTATGAAGTAGTAGTAGAAAATACAAATAAAATAGCAGATATGTGTGAGCAAATTAGTCCAATATCACCTGAAAAGGCAACTCCATACATAGAGGGCTGTGAGCAGACAATTAAAGATATTGCTTATGGAAAGGCTCATGAATTATATGGAGATCCATTACCAGAAGTAGTTCAAGCAAGATTAGATAAAGAGCTGGATTCTATAATAAAAAATGGTTTCTCGGTTATGTATATAATTGCCCAAAAACTTGTGTGGAAGTCAAATGAAGATGGATATCTGGTAGGTTCAAGAGGTTCTGTTGGTTCTTCCCTTGTTGCTTATATGACAGGTATAACAGAGGTTAATGCATTACCTCCTCACTATAGATGTCCTAAGTGTAAGTATTCGGATTTTACAGATTATGGCTGTAATAATGGGATTGACTTACCAGACAAGGATTGTCCAGTTTGTGGAGAAAAGCTTGCAAAGGATGGAATGGATATACCTTTTGAAACCTTCTTAGGTTTTAATGGTGATAAGGAACCTGATATAGACTTAAACTTTTCAGGAGAATATCAGGCAAAGGCTCATAAGTATACAGAAGTTATCTTTGGTAAGGGAACAACCTTTAAGGCAGGAACAGTAGGTACAATAGCAGAAAAAACAGCTTTTGGTTATGTTAAAAAGTATTTTGAAGAAAGAAATATGAATGTTAATAAGGCAGAAATGCTGAGATTATCAAAAGGTTGTACAGGAATAAAGAGAACAACTGGACAGCACCCAGGAGGAATTATAGTAGTTCCTAAGGGAAGGGAAATTTTTGAGTTTTGTCCAGTTCAGCATCCTGCAGATGACCCTGATTCAGATATAATTACAACCCATTTTGATTACCACTCTATAGATCAAAACCTGTTAAAGCTTGATATACTAGGGCATGACGATCCCACAGTAATAAGAATGCTTCAGGATTTAACTGGGGTAGATCCTAAAACTATACCTCTAGATGATAAGGAAACAATGTCTATATTTTCATCTACAGAAGCTTTAGGGGTAACTCCAGAGCAGATAAATTCTCAGGTGGGAACCTTTGGAGTTCCTGAGTTTGGTACTAAGTTTGTTAGGGGAATGCTTGTAGATACAAAGCCAAAAACTTTTTCAGACCTTCTATGTATATCAGGCCTTTCCCATGGTACTGATGTTTGGCTGGGAAATGCTAAAGACCTAATTGATTCTGGTATAGTAACAAGCATAAGTGATGCTGTATGTACAAGAGATGATATTATGGTTTACTTGATTAAAAAAGGCCTTCCACCTAATACTGCTTTTAAAATCATGGAAATTGTCCGTAAGGGAAAGGCTTTAAAAGAACCAAAGTGGCCTGAATATGAAGCCTTAATGAGAGAAAATGATGTACCAGAGTGGTATATCGATTCTTGTAGAAAGATAAAATATATGTTCCCTAAAGCCCATGCAGCTGCCTATGTAATGATGGCCTTTAGAATAGCTTGGTTTAAGGTTCATATACCTCTTGCCTATTATTGTGCTTATTTTACTATAAGGGCAAAAGCCTTTGATGCAGAATATATGATTTTTGGAAAAGAAAAAGTAAAAGCAAAAATGAAGGAAATTGAAGAGTTAGGCAATGATGCAGCTCCTAAAGATAAGGATATGTATGATGATTTAGAAATAGTTTTAGAAATGTATGAAAGAGGCTTAAGATTTTTGTCAATAGATTTATATAAATCCCATGCTACTAAGTTTCAAATTGAAGATGGTGCTTTAAGACCACCTCTTAACAGTATAGCAGGTATGGGAAATGTGGCTGCTGAAGCTATATACAATGCAGTTCATAGCGGAATTCCAATAAGTTCAATAGAAGATTTAAAGAAAAGGGATAAGGTTGGGAATTCAGCTGTTGAGTTATTAAGAAAATTTGGATGTTTAGAAGGTCTTCCAGAAAGAGATCAATTAAGTTTCTTTGATGTAATTTAATAAACTAAGCAATACAAATCTTAGGTAAAAGTATATTCTAAATAAGCGAATAGCTTGCAAAGAAGTACTAATTTTAAAAACAACTATGCCGAGAGTTTTGGTTAAATTTCCTGTATTGAAATAAACCAACAACTCTAAGACATAGTTGTTTTTTCTTCATTAAAACTTTGAACTATTGAGTAAAAAAATATTATTATTCACATTATAAGAAAAAAATAGTAAAATGTTTTTAAATAAAATTTAATAAAAAGTTTTAAAATTTTTGTTGACAAATATATTCCTAGATAGTAATATAAATAACAACAAACAATTAAATAAAAAATACGAAATCTTATCAAGAGTGGTGGAGGGACTGGCCCTGTGAAACCCAGCAACCTTTAATAGAAGGTTACAGCTTTATGCAAAGGCATAAGGTCTATTTTCTATTAGTTTGGTGCTAAATCCTGCAGCTTTGGCTGAAAGATGAGAGAGTAAATTTTAATGCGATTTTATGCTGCACTTGGGATTTATTCTTGAGTGCAGTTTTTGTTTTTTAAATTATTCGATTGCCAAACTATAAAAGGAGGACCAATTAGTGATTGAAATTATTAATTTAAGTAAAAGTTATAATAATACAGAAGTATTAAAGAATGTATCTTTACATATAAAAGAAGGCGAAATATATGGCATTATAGGCCATAGTGGAGCTGGAAAATCAACTCTTTTAAGATGTATAAATGGTCTAGAATCCTATGATAAAGGAACAATAAAAGTCGATGGAAAAGAAGTTGAAAAACTTAAAGGATATAAATTAAGGGAATTTAGAAAAGAATTAGGAATGATATTTCAAAGTTTCAACCTCTTAAAAAGAAAAACTGTATTTGAAAATGTAGCCCTACCCTTAGAAGTTTGGGGATATGAAGAAGAATATAAAAAGTATAAAGAGGAATGCAATAAAGAAGGGAAAAAGTGTATAAGCTATAAGAAATATCAAAAAGAAAAGATAGAAAAAAGAGTAAATGAACTGTTAAAGTTAGTAGGTCTTTCCGAAAAAGCAAATCAAAAATCAACAAATTTAAGTGGTGGTCAAAAGCAAAGAGTTGCAATTGCAAGAGCTTTAGCTCTAGAGCCTAAAATCCTTCTTTGTGATGAAGCTACTTCGGCCTTAGATCCAAAAACTACAAAAGATATATTACAGCTTCTTTTAAAGATAAACAAGGAATTAGGAATTACAATTGTAGTAGTTACTCACCAAATGGAAGTTGTTAAGGAAGTGTGTGAAAGAGTTACTTTATTAGAAGGGGGACTAGTAAAGGCTGAAGGAAGGGCAGAAGATTTATTTTTAAATCCAGGTATTTCATTAAAGAAATTCCTTGGAGATGATGAGGAGGAACTTCTACCTAATGAAGGAATAAATATTAGATTATTCTTTCCAAGCAATTCTTCAGAAAATGCCCTTATTACAAAAATGGCAAAGGAACTGGATATTGATTTTTCAATAGTTTGGGGGAAGTTAGAGAAATTTAGGGAAAATGTTCTAGGAAGTTTAGTAATAAATTTAGATGAAAAAGATAAGGACAAGGTTATAGATTATTTAGAAAAGAAAAATATAATTTTGGAGGTGATTAACTAATGACAGAAATTTTATTACCAGCTATATATGACACAATTGTAATGGTATTTTTCTCTACATTATTTGCAGTAATTATAGGCTCAATATTAGGAATTATATTAGTTTTAACATCACCAAAAGGGTTGAAGGAAAATAGGACAGTATATCAAATTTTAGACGCTATAATAAATATTTTAAGAAGTTTTCCTTTTATAATTTTGATAGTAGTTATTATTCCTTTGACAAGAACAATTGTTGGAAGGTCAACAGGAACAGCAGCTGCGATAGTTCCATTAACAATAGCAGCAGCACCTTTTGTTGCAAGAATAATAGAAGCTTCTTTAAAGGAAGTTGATGAAGGTGTTATAGAAGCAGCAAAAAGTTTTGGAGCTTCAAATACACAAATAGTTTTTAAGGTTATGATAAAGGAAGCAGTTCCTTCTATAATATCAGGTTTAACACTTACAGTAATAAATATAATTGGATATTCTGCAATGGCTGGATCAGTTGGTGCAGGAGGGCTTGGAGATGTAGCCATAAGATATGGTTATCAAAGATATGAAACAGATATAATGATTGTAACAGTAATACTATTAATAATAATTGTTCAAGGCTTACAATCTTTAGGTAATAATTTATATAAAAAATTATCTTAATAAAAACTTATAAAAAATAATAATTTTAAGGGGGCAATATATATGAAAAGAAAAAGAATATTATCATTAGTATTAACAGGAGTTTTAGCTTTAGGATTAATAGGATGTGGACAAACTAATGCTTCAGAAGAAAAAAATACAACTAATGGAGCAGATAAAACAATAACAGTAGGTGCCACACCAGTACCTCATGCAGAAATTTTAAATGCAATAAAAGCAGAAGTAGAGTCTAAGGGATATACCCTTAAAATAGTAGAGTATACAGATTATGTTACTCCAAATACAGCTTTAGCAGATGGAGATTTAGATGCGAATTATTTCCAACATATAGCATATTTAAATGAAACAAATGAAGGAAAAGGTTTGGATTTAACATATACTGCAGCTATTCATCTAGAACCAATGGGAGCATACTCAAATACAATTAAAAATTTAAATGAATTAAAAGAAGGAGCTAGAGTAGCAGTTCCTAACGATCCATCAAATGAAGCAAGAGCTTTAAGATTGTTAGAAAAAGCAGGTTTAATTAAAATTGCTGACGGAGAATTAGTTACTGTTAAGGATATAACTGAAAATCCTAAAAATTTAGAATTTGAAGAACTTGAAGCTGCTCAATTACCAAGAGTATTAGAAGAAGTTGATTTAGCAGTAATTAATAGTAACTATGCATTAGAAGCAGATTTAAATCCAGCAGAAGATGCATTAGTATTAGAAGATAAGGATGCAGAAGCAGCTGAAAATTATAGAAATGTATTAGCCGTAAGAAAAGGAACTGAAAATGATGAAAAAATTAAAGCTTTAACTGAAGCTTTAACATCCGAAACAGCTAAGAAATTTATTGAAGAAAATTATGCTGGTTCAGTAATCCCATCATTTTAATAATATATAAAACTAAATATTTTCTTTCTTATCAAGAGTGGTGGAGGGACTGGCCCTATGAAACCCGGCAACCTATAATAAGAGAAAAGTAACTCTTGTTAGTTTGGTGCTAAATCCTGCAGCTGTAGCTGAGAGATAAGGGAATAAATTTTCTGTGTTTTTATGCACTTGAGGTTTATTCTCAAGTGCATTTTTATTAAATTCTTGAATAATCTAAAATTTTAGGAGGTATTATAAATGAGAAAAAGAAGAATTCTTTCATTATTATTAACAGGTATATTATCAATAGGATCAATAGGTTGTGGAAATGCAGGTGCTTCAGAAGGAAATAAAGCAAAAGAAGAAGATAAAACAATAAAAATCGGGGTTACACCAGTACCTCATGCAGAAATAGTAAATGCAATAAAACCAGATCTTGAAGCTAAGGGCTATACAGTAGAAGTAATAGAATATACAGATTATGTTACTCCAAATACAGCATTAGCAGATGGAGACTTGGATGCAAATTACTTTCAAACTATTCCTTACTTAGAGGAAACTAATGAAGGAAAAGGATATGATTTAACTTATACTAAAGGAGTTCATTTAGAACCAATAGGAATATATTCAGCTAATATTAAAAGCTTAGATGAGCTAAAAGATGGAGCTAGGGTGGCAGTTCCAAATGATCCATCAAATGAAGCGAGATCATTAAGATTATTAGAAAGTGCAGGATTGATAAAGCTTAAAGAAGCAGAATTAGTTACACCTAAGGATATTGTGGAAAATCCAAAAAATCTTGAATTTGAAGAATTAGAGGCAGCTCAACTACCAAGAGTTTTAGAAGAAGTAGCTATAGCAGTTATTAATGGTAACTATGCCTTAGAAGCAGGTTTAAGTCCAGCAAAGGATGCTTTATATTTAGAAGATGCTACTACAGAAGCTTCAAAAAAATATCATAATGTTATTGCTGTAAAAAAAGGAAATGAAAATAGTCAAAAAATTAAAGATTTAACAAAAATTTTGACTTCAGATAAAGTTAAAAAATTTATAGAAGATAATTATAATGGGTCTGTGCTTCCGGTATTTTAATATAAGGATATCTTAAATAAAATGGATAATTGACAATTGTAAAGATTGCTATTTCCTTCTTAGAAGTGTTAATTTTTTAATTTGTAACCAAGTAAAAGTAAAATTAATATACTGAATTATGGAATATGATTTTACATAGCACTTTAATAAGGAGGAAAAAGCTTGGCAAAGTGGGTACTAGACGCAGGTCATGGCGGATGTGATGCTGGAGCAGTTGGAAAAAACAATAGAAGAGAAGCAGATATAAATTTAGAAGCTGCCTATGAAGCCATGAGATTATTAGAGAAGAATGGTGAAACAGTTTTACTGACAAGAGCATCTGATGTTTATTTAAGTTATAAAGATAGAGCTAAAATAGCAAATGATTGGGGAGCAGATTATTTTATAAGCTTTCATATGAATTCCTTTGTTGATCCTTTAGTAACTGGAACAGAAGTTTTTATATATGAAAAAGGAAGCAAGGCAGAAGAACTGGCAAGTCTTATAAAAGCTGAGATTGTTGCAAACTTAAGATCTAAGGATAGAGGGATAAAGGAAGCCAGCTATATTGAATTAAGGGAAACTAATATGCCGGCTGTAATTATAGAAGCTGAATTTTTATCAAATGAAGAAGTAGAAAAGAACTTTGATAGTAAAAAGTATGGTTATATGGTTGCTAAGGCTTGCTTAGCATTTGTAGATAAAGTACTATTAGACATACCTAAAATGAATAGAAAAATTCCAACAAGAGAAGGTTGGAGAGTATGTGTTGGATATTATAAAAAATACCAAGATGCAGAAGAAGAAATGAAAAGGTTACAAAGAATAGGGATAAAAGGAGTTCATCTTGTTCCTTATCCTAAAGAGTAAGGAAGAATTTACGGTTGACAATTTGAAAATCTAGATATCATAATATAGCGGGGCTAGTCCCCGTTATATTTTTTTTAAATTGAAGTTTTTTATTTAAAAAAATACATTATAATAATATTAATGATTAAATAAATCTTATATAAATTTAAATAGAATATAAATAATTTGGAGGGGAAAATGAATATATCAGAAGTTAAAATTGGTTTAAAAGGGAAAGATTTATTAGGAATTATAAATGAATTTGTTAAAGTAGATGGACTAAAAGTTTATGAAATAGATATTAATGAGAATGTTATAATTAAAGGAAGTTTTAAAAAGATAGTAACAGTAGATTTTACAGGAATTGTGAAATTAAGAAGGGTAGATAATGGTATTATTGAGGGAGAATTAGTGGAATTTAAGCTTTCCAAAATAAAAATTATGTCCTTTATAAGAAAGGCTACTTTAAAATTTGCTTTAAAGGCTATTGAGGAAAAAGGAATAAAATATTTAGATGGGAAAGTAATAATAGATTTAAAATATATTTTAAAGGATGTACCATATGTTGATTTTGATCTAAGCAATATAAATGTAAATGAAAATATCTTATATGTAGAAGCTAATAATATTGAAATATCAGTAGATGGAACTTTAAAAAAGAAGGATAAGAAAGAGGATATAGAGCTATTAGAAGAAGCTGAAGAAGATACTGAAGATGTTAAGGGAGTAGAAAAGCTAGAGGATAGCTATACAAGGGGAAGAAGAATTTTTGAGGATAAATTACCAAAAAGGATAAAGCCTTTTAAGGAATACTTGTTTATAATACCTGATTTTCTGGCTTTAATTTATAGATTACTTAAAGATAAAAGAGTTCCAATTAAAACAAAATTAGTAATTTCAGCTGCAATAGCTTATGTATCTTTTCCGACAGATATAATTCCAGATAATATTCCTTTTATAGGAAATATTGATGATATAGGAGTTATAATTTTTGCTTTAAATAAATTAATAGATGATGTTCCTATGGTAGTTATATTAGAAAATTGGCAAGGAAAGAATGATATAATTATAGCCTTAAAAACCTTAGTAGAATATGCTGTAAATTTAACTGGTGCAAGGAATGTAGAAAAGATATATAGATTTATAGAAGAAATTGCAACGGTCTAAAATAATGTATAATGACAATATACATTATAAAGAGGGGAAGATATTATGGGAAAGAAAGTTTATGCTATAAAAGAAGGATATGATTTTGATAATGATAAGAAAATAGAAAATTTAATAGTTAATAGCTGGGATGAATGTTTAAAATTTGTTAAAGGAGTTAAGGGAGCAAAGTATAAGAGTTTTGAAGATATAAAGGAAGCTGAAAAGTTTTTGAATGAAGCTAATAAAATTCTTAAAAAAGGTATAGATGATTATCCAGAAGATTGTTTGCATGTTTACGTTGATGGAAGTTATAGTGTAAGTTCTAAAAAATATGCTTATGCCTTAGTAGCTGTTAGAAATAATGTGGTGGAGTATATTGAAAGTGATGTATCACAAGATAGTTCCCAAAGTAATATTAGGCAGATTGCTGGAGAATTAGAAGCTGCAATTAAAGCTGTTGAATATGCTTTAAGCAAGAAAGATAAAAAGGTTGTTATTTTCCATGATTATGAAGGGATTGCTCATCATGCAACTGGTTTTTGGGAAAGAAAAGAGGAATCATCTATTAGATATTATAACAGAATGAAGGAATTAAAAGAGTTAGGTATAGAAATAATCTTTGTTAAAGTAAATAGCCATACTGGAGAAATATTTAATGAGCTTGCAGATGAAAAATGTAAAGAAAAATTAAATATTAGTTCAAATAAAGTGGTGGATAAATGGTTATTAAATAATGTTCTATATGTAGCTAATGAAAATATTAAAAGGGAATTAATAAGCATTACTAATAGTAAAGAAAATAAAATTATTATAGTTAAATCAAAAAATAAAAATGAGGAGAATAAATTAGAAGAAGTTAAGTTAAAAGAAGAGAAGAGTATAATTTTAGAGATAGAGGATCTTGTTAGAAAACTACCAATAGAAAAACAAAGGAATGTACTAGAATATATTAAAGAAATACTTTAATATATTCTTCCAATAATTTCAATGGTTAAAGAAAATAATATTACTAATAATAATAATATGAAAAATTAAAAATATTATTATGAGGTGATATTATGAAAACAATGAAAACTATTGTAACTGGTGCAGTATTGGGAGCAGCAGTAAGTGCTATGATGTATCCACAATTAGATAGAAAAAAACAAAGAACTATTAAAAAAATGGGTAGAAGAGCAGCTCATATGGCTGAAGATGCTTATGATACAATAATGGGATATATTAAATAAAGAACTGAATGCAGATACATAAAAAAACAATTTACAATAAGAAAGCTTAATAGTTTTTCTTAATTGTAAATTGTTTTTTTATAGCAAAAAATTAGATAACTAAATAAATATTAAAAAAATATATTTATTAGTATTAAAATTTGACTAAAAAAAGTCTAATATTTTTATACAAAAGTAAGAATAACTATATAAATCTGTAAAATTATGATATAATTATGTAAAATAAATATCGAGATATTAAGAATTTATGTAAATGAAAAGGAAGAGTGTTAATGGAGATTCTTGCATTAGGAGAAAAAATAAAAAGAAGAAGAAAAGAATTAAATATGACTCTTAAAGATCTAGCAGGGGATAGAATTACACCTGGACAAATTAGTTTAGTTGAATCTGGAAGATCAAATCCTTCTATGGATTTATTAGAGTATTTAGCAGAGGAACTTCAAACTTCTGTTGAGTATCTTATGGAGTCAGAAGAAACTCAAGCTGAGAAGATAAGTGTTTATTATGAACAAATGGCTGAAGCCTATATTTTAGCAGGTGATTATTTTTCTGGAGAAAAATATATTGAAAATGCTTTATATTATGTAGAAAAATATAATTTAGATTATAGAAAAGCAAAAATATTATATTTAAGAGCGCGAATATATATGGCTAAAGGAGAACTTACTTTAGCACAGCAATTTTTCTTATCTGCAAATGTAATTTTTATTAAAAATAATAATCATGAAGAAATAATAAATACCTTCCTAAATTTAGGCAAAATAACTTTAAATCTAAAGGCATATCATTCTGCTAATAGTTATTTAAGGCAGGCAGAAAAGGTATACTTAGATAATAATATTGGAGATGATTCTCTTTTAGGAGAAATTTACTATTACATGGCTGAATCTTACTATAGAACTGAAAACATAAAAAAAGCCATGGACTATTCTTTCTTAGCAAAAAGTAAATTTGAACAGGTTAATAATAAAGAAGAATATGCTAAAACCTTATTGTTAATATCTGAGGAATATAATGCAAAAGGAGATTTATCCAATGCTATAAAATATTCTCAAAAAAGTTTAGAAGTATATAAGGAATTAGAAGAATTAAATAATATTTCAGAAATAGAAGATAATTTAGGTAAGTTATTCTATAAATTTGAAAATATTGAAGAATCCTTTAAGCATTATGAAATTGCTAAAGAAATTAGAATGAGAAAAAAAGATGAAAAATTAATATCTACTTTAATCAATATGTGTGAGAACTATATTAAAATAAAAGATATTAAGAAATGTGAAGAAGTATTAAATGAAATTAAGCAATATTTAAAGGATGACGATTTCAAGCATTTAGTTGAAATAAATATGTTCTGGTATAGAATTTACATGATAAATGATAAGCTAAAAGATGCTGAATATACATTATTAAATACCTATGAAATTGCTAAAGCAAATGGTTTAAATCAACAAGCTGGACAAATAGCAATAATGATAGGAAAATTCTATATAGATAATAAGAGAGATATAGAAGCTGCTAAATATTTAGATGAAGGGATAAATATTTTTAAGGAAATAGGAATCCTTAGGAATTAATCCAGGCGGGGGAGATAAATGGAAATATTATCAACTGGAGAGAAGATTAAAAGAATTAGAATATATCATGGAGTAACTTTAAAAGAATTATGTGGAGACAAGGTATCTGTATCTAAAATGAGCTGTATTGAAAATGGGAAAATAAAAGCTGATAAAGATATTTTGGAATATGTCTCTAAAAAACTTAATATAGATTATGATTATTTGGTAAGTGATGTTAAGGAGCAATTAATTTCTAATTTAGAATTTATTAAGAAAAATGCAATAGAAGAAAAGGAAGATGCTTTAAAAAACAATATTAATTATGCTTTGGAATATTCTTATGAAGATTTAGCTTTTGAATTTACCCATATATTATTCAATTATTATATCGAAAAAGGTAAGGTTGAAAATATACACTCTATAATATCACAATATTATGATTTATATCAAAAAAATAATTCTTTAGATAATACTATTACTTATTACATTGATATGGCTGAATTCTTTTATAGTACTGAAGAGTATAGTGAAGCAATTAATTATTATAGTAGAATAAAACCATTACTTAAGGAGAAAGAAGAGTTAGATGAAAATGTGTATTCCTATATTTGCTATAAGGAAGGAATGTCTTATTTAAATAGTGATAATTTAGATAAGGCTTATGATTCTTTAAAGGAAGCTATAAATTATATTGATAGTATTAAAGATGATAATAAAAAAGGGGATTTATATCAGGCTTTTGCAAGAATCAATATACTTCTTGATAATGAAGAAAAAGAAACATATATTAAGCTTTCGTATTCTTATAAGGAAGGCAATAAAATGGCTTTAGCAATTGCTAAAGGTGAAAATGGAAAATGTTTTTTTGCTATAAAGGAACAAGAAAGAGGATTAAGAGAAATAAAAGAGGGGATAGAGTTATTTCCAAAGGAAAGTAAAATTGAATATGTTAAGTTTTTAAATAATTGTGTTAAAACACTATATGATAATGAAGAATATGAATATGCATTTGAGATAATAGATATAGCTTTAAATTATGCAATTGAACTTGATGATATTGTACAAATAGAAAAAGCTTATTATTTAAAGGGAATGATACTTCAAAAGCATGAAATGTATACTCAGGCGGAGATTTATATGAATTTGTCTTTAGATTCCTTGCTTAAATTTGCTAATAATGAGCAGAAATATGAAAGATATTTAGATATGGCTGAAATGTACTATAAGTTAGGAGAAACTAGAGAATCCTTAAAATATTTTGGACTAGCTATAAAAATAAAAGAATTTAATTAGAAGGTACAAGTTAAAGAATTATATAAATTTACCCCTAGGTGATAATAGTTTATTTATACTATATCCCCTAGGGGTAATTATTATATTAATTTCTATTGAACATTGATGAAAATATATTAAAGATAGAAAATCTATAAAATATTCTAGGAGAAAAGAATAGTCCTCTCATAATAACAACTCCTTATAAATTAATTTCTTAATTAAATTATATAGATATAAGGAATTGAAAGCATTGATTTAAAGGTTTAATTTAAGGTACAGTTAAGGGGTTTATTAATATTGTTTAAAAGCAAAAATATATTAATTATCAAAATATATTAATTATAAGTACATTTCTTCTATAACATAACTCCAAACTCCACACTCCAAACTATACACTCCACACTCCAAACTGTTCTTATCTTGCTTTTTTAATATATATTAATTTTGCGGAATAACCCTTTAATTCAGTAATAATATTTAAAATCGGACTTTTCTTTGAATATTTAAATTCTATCTTTGGGAAGGAAGCCTTGTGTAAAATCTCTTTTTCTTCTTTATTTAATCTATCTGGAGAACCCATAGATAGCCAATAATTATAGGATGAACCTACTCTTTCGCTTACTTCGTAAGTAATAATCCTTGAATTAGTTTTTATGTTTTGTATATTTAGAGATATACGCTTTTTATAGATATTTTTAGTACCTCTTTTTTTAAAAATATCATCATAATCCTTAAGTTCATTAATATCTTCATTATAGGAATATAAAAGTATGCAGTAACCATCTTCATCTTTTGTCACTATACAGCCATCTTCTATTAAAACTATTTTTTCTCCAAGCTTACTTAAAAAATAATAGGCATAGTAAGATGGTTTTCTTATATTCATATCATTAACAATACCAGGGGCTCCTATAAAGACTTCATTTGTTAAGCTAGTTTCTTTTTCTAGTACATCATAGGCCCTTAAAAAGTTTAATGAATTTTTTTGAAAAATAGTATTGTGTATGATAAACGGAAGCATATATATTGTATCGTATATTTTATTTAAGCTTTTGTCGGATACAAAGTCATTTTCAATAATTTTAATATTATAATTTGAACTTATAAAATCAATTAAGGACTTTTTTATTTCTTTAGATATTAGATTTGTAAATTGAAATTTAAAGTTTGAAATATCTATATAATCAATTTCGTTAAAATATTCTAAAAAGCTTTGGATAACCTGAATATATTTTTTTAAAGTGAAATTTGGATTATCGATTAATATTAATGGATATAAATCTATAGAATCAAGAAATTCTATAACACTTTTAGCCTTATTCCAGTTATAAAAATCTGACTTTGGGAAAACTCCCATATCATTACAAAACATATTATTAAGTCTTGCATAGCTGAAGTGAAGTTCTTCCTGTATTTCTTCAAGAATATCTTTATTATCTTCTAATAATAAGTCAAAGGCATCTTCTAAGTTGATAATTTCCCTATATTCAGTATCAAATGTTCCTACGCTGTTATCCATATTAATATCAATAGTCCATATTTTATTTTCATAATTAAATCTGTCATAATCTTCTAAATCATTAGAAAGTCGATCTAAAGCATCTTTCAAATCAAAAACTTTAAATTTTTTAGCTTCTTCAAATTCTTTCTCAGTTAGTTTATATTTTTTTCTAAATTGAAGAGGAGTACAATTATAGTATATTTTAAAATTTTTATTTAGGTATCTAACATGGGAAAAACCCACTTCATCTGAAATATCAGATATGCTTAAATCAGTGTCTAAAAGTAATTTTACTGATTCTTCAACTCTGGTTAAGTTAACTAGATCTGTAAAGCTATAACCAGTTGCATATTTGATTTCATGGGATAAATAATCAGGACTTAAAAATTCTTTTTTAGCAATATCTTGCAGTGTAATATTTGTATCATAATTATTAAAAATATATTTAGAAATTCTATGATATCTTGCAAGCTGTTCTGTTTTTTCTTTTAATTCTTCTTTTTCATAAGTAAGATAATGGAAATTATTAATTAGGTGATAAAGAAGCTCTACTAAAATACTTTCCACTTCTTCATCATAATCTTCAATTTTTTGAACTATTTCACACAAAAGTTTAGATAATAGTTCCTTAAGAATTAAATATTCTTCTCCTTCTTGAGGACCATCATCTGTAGATCCTGTATAAAAGAAAACATTATAAATATCTTTATAGTATTTTTCAAAAAAATATGGATCTATAAAAAATAGTAAAACTTCATTGTCTGTATCGCTGGAAATGCTATGAGCTTCATCTATATTAATAATTTCAATTTCCCTTTCGTATAGTTCAAAGGAATCTGTATCAATATTTACAGAAATCTTTCCTTTGAGCACATAAATAATTTGAATAGAATTATGCCAATGAATAGGATAATTTTTTATATTTAAATAAGATATTTTAATAGGAAGATCATCAGGATAGTTTATATATTCTCTTCTCATATATCTTCTCCTTTTCTTAGTGCAGGCTTTACATAGAAAGAGCACTTTTTTACTATTATATCCTATAAAAATGAAATGTAAAATATGAGAAAATACTCTTTGACTTTCTTTGACTTTTGTATTATTATAAAAATATAGGATAAAATATAATTGATTTCATTTATAGGGGTGAGAAAATGAATATAGATAAGATGACAATCAGAGTTCAGCAAGCATTAAATGAAGCAAGTCAAATTGCTGTTAGGAATAATCATCAACAAGTTGAATTAATACATTTGTTCACTGCTTTAGTAGAACAGGAAGATGGCTTAATACCTAATATATTAACAAAAATGGAGGTTAACCTAAAAGGACTTGAGTTTGATCTAAAGGAAGTATTAAATAAAATGCCAAAGGTTCTTGGAGAAGGAGCAAATTCTTCAGGGGTTTATGCAACAAGAGAAATACAAGAAATATTAGTAAAAGCAGAAGATATAGCAAAGAGATTTGAAGATGCTTATATAAGCGTTGAACATGTTATGCTGGCAATAATTAATATTAATAAAAATGTAGAAATAAGAAGGATATTAGATAAGTATAATATAACAGAAAAGAACTTTATGAATGCCTTAAAGGAGATAAGGGGAAATCAAAGAGTTGAAACTCAAGATCCAGAAGGAACTTACGATGCTTTAAATAAATATGGAACTAATCTTACAGACTTAGCTAGAAAGCATAAGTTAGATCCTGTTATAGGAAGAGATGAGGAGATAAGGAGAACTATTAGAATTTTATCTAGAAGAACAAAAAATAATCCAGTGCTGATAGGAGAACCTGGGGTAGGTAAAACAGCAATAGTAGAAGGATTAGCTTATAGAATAATTAAGGGAGATGTACCAGAAGGATTAAAAGATAAAACTATTTTTTCTTTAGATATGGGATCCTTAATAGCTGGAGCTAAGTATAGGGGAGAATTTGAAGAAAGATTAAAGGCTGTTTTAAAAGAAGTAAAAAGCAGTGAAGGAAAAATAATATTATTTATAGATGAAATTCATACCATAGTTGGTGCTGGTAAAACAGATGGAGCAATGGATGCAGGTAATTTAATTAAACCTCTTTTAGCAAGAGGAGAATTACATTGTATAGGCGCTACAACTTTTGATGAATATAGGAAATACATAGAAAAAGATAAGGCATTAGAAAGAAGATTTCAGCCTGTTATAGTTGATGAACCATCAATTGAGGATGCAATTTCAATTTTAAGAGGCTTAAAGGAAAAATTTGAAATTCATCATGGAATTAGAATTCATGATTCAGCCCTAGTAGCTGCTGTAAAATTATCAAATAGATATATACAAGATAGATATTTACCAGATAAGGCAATAGATTTAGTAGATGAAGCTGGTTCAATGATAAGAACAGAGATAGATTCTCTTCCAACAGAGTTAGATGATATAAGAAGAAGACTATTCCAATTAGAAATAGAGAAAGAAGCCTTAAGCAAGGAACATGACGAAGCTTCGATTAAAAAATTAAATGCTTTAGAAAAGGATATAGCAGAGTTAAAAGCTAAAAATGATGAGTTAACTGCTAAGTTTGAAAGAGAAAAACAATCAATTTTAGCACTAAAAGAATTAAAGGAGAAATTAGATGATGCTAAGGGAGAATTAGAGGCTGCACAAAGAAATTATAATTATAATAGGGCGGCTGAAATTCAATATAGTTTAATACCGCAATTAGAAAATGAAATAAAAGCCAAGGAAAAAGAAGTAAAGGAAAATTATGAAGGAGCTTTATTAAAGGAAGAAGTTACTGAAGAAGAAATTTCACTTGTATTATCTAAATGGACTGGTATTCCTGTATCTAATTTATTAGAAGGGGAAAGAGAAAAACTTTTAAAACTAGAAGGAGAAATGAAAAAAAGAGTAATTGGCCAAGAAGAAGCAATAACTTCAGTTGCAAATGCTATTTTAAGAGCTAGGGCTGGTTTAAAGGCTGTAAATAGGCCGATAGGATCCTTTATATTCTTAGGGCCAACAGGAGTTGGTAAGACAGAGCTTGCCAAAACTTTAGCAAGAAATCTATTCGATACAGAAGAAAATATAATAAGAATAGATATGTCTGAATATATGGAAAAACATTCAGTTTCTAGATTAGTTGGAGCTCCTCCAGGATATGTTGGATATGATGAAGGAGGACAATTAACAGAAGCTGTTAGAAGAAAACCATATAGTGTTATTCTATTTGATGAAATAGAAAAAGCCCATGATGATGTATTTAATATTTTCCTGCAAATTTTAGATGATGGTCGTCTAACTGATAATAAAGGTAAGACTGTAGATTTTAAAAACACTATAATTATTATGACTTCCAATATCGGAAGCAGCAGCCTTCTAGAAAATAAAGGCGAGGATAGTATTGATGAAGAAATAAGAAATAGAGTAATGAATGAAATGAAATTAAGATTTAAACCAGAATTTTTAAATAGAGTAGACGATATTATAATGTTTAAGCCTTTAACAGAAAATGGTATTAAGAAAATTATCGATATTTTCCTAGAGGAAGTTTCAGAAAGGCTTAAGGATAGGAATATTAGCTTAAAAGTTACTGAAGAAGCTAAAAGTTTAATGGCTAGAGAAGGGTATGATCCTGTATACGGAGCAAGACCATTAAGAAGATATATTCAGAATACAATTGAAAACTCTTTAGCAAGAAAAATAATAAAGGGAGAAATAGGTTATGGATCTAATGTGATTATTGACCTTGAAAGTGAAGAATTTATCATAAAGGAAGAGTAGTTTATAGATAACAATAATCACAATTTAAAATTGAAAAGGAGCTGTGTAAACAGCTCCTCTTTTTATATATTCAGTTTTTCTATTTTTTTGCTATTTCTACTCAGAAACATTTTTACTCAGTAGTTTTTCTACCTAGTTGTTCCTTTGTAGTTTTCTATCATTTTTTTAACCATTTCGCCGCCAACGCTTCCGCATTGTCTAGCAGTTAAGTCTCCACTATATTCTCCGAATTGTACTCCAAATTCAGAAGCAACTTGATTTTTTAAATTTTGTAGAGTTGGATTCTTTTTATTTTTTGTTGCCATAATTAATTCCTCCTTTAAACTTTAGAAGCTTTGGCTTTAGTTAGTTTATTGATTTTTTCCTGTGTAAGATTCTATCATTCTCTTAACCATTTCGCCGCCAACGCTTCCGCATTGTCTAGCAGTTAAGTCTCCGTTGTATTCTCCGAATTGTACTCCAAATTCAGAAGAAACTTGGTTTTTTAAATTTTGAAGTCCCGGATTTTTTTTGTTTCTGTTTGCCATTTTTAATTCCTCCTTTACTTGCTTCATATGAAGCTTGTATATTGTTTTGCAAAGTCAAGTTTTACTTTGCACTAATAGATTATGTATTTTTACACATAATAAACTATTAAAATAAAGCCATAATAGGAAAAAGAGTTAATAAGATGAATAAAATGGTACAAACTATAAAAGGTTGTTTGAAAAAAATTCAAACAACCTAGAATTCTAAATTTATTTATTTCTTTTTTGCATTTTAAAAACTGAAATTACAACTGCTGTACAAATTAGTGCAGATAATATAGCTTCTGCTAGTCCATTGGTAGTTACTATTGATAATAAAGCTAAAGCAACACTGCTTCTCGAACTAGAAGTTATGGTTCCATTAGCAATTAGAATATCGGAATAACTTTTAAAATATAATAGATATATTGAACCAAGTACACCTACTGTATTTGTTAAGGAACCAATAATAGAAGCTATTCCAATAGATAGCTTTAAATTCTTTAATTTTGTCTTTAAGAAATTATAAGTATAATAAGCTGTGATAGCTATAAATACTCTTGGTAGTATTGAAACTATTGGATTATAGAAAAATGGAGACATTACTGTTGGTGCTGTTATATTTTGATAAATAGAAAACAGACCAAAAATAAATCCAATTGAAGCTCCAACAACAGGACCTTCGATTATAGCTCCAATAATTACAGGTAAATGAAGTATTGTTAACTTAAATAGTGGAAGAGGTATAAAACCAAGTCCAGTTAATCCTAAAAAAATACTTATACCTGATAGCATAGAAATAACTACCATTTTTCTTATGTGTTCGCGAGAATTTCCTAATCCCCTTTCATTTAACATAACAATCCCTCCGTTCTCATTCCATAATGGATATAATTCGGCAAAAAAGAAATATTTTACTTTGGTTCGGTTTCATAAGAATACCGACCGTTCTTTTTTTATTTTATCATATAAGATAGAACTGTAAAGATAAAAATACTTACCAAAAATAAGTTCTAATAATTAAAATTTTCAAAAAATTATAAGTTGAAATACTTGTAATATTATTCTATTTATTATAGTATATATATAACAAATAGAAAGGAGATTGTTATGTTAGAAATTAAAAATTTTTCAAAATCATATAAGAATGGAAAAAAGGCTGTAGATAATATTTCTATAAAATTAAATAAGGGTGAGATATTTGCATTTATTGGTCATAATGGAGCTGGGAAAACTACCACGATAAAGGCTATAGTAGGAATTTTAGAGTTTGAAGAGGGAGAAATACTTATAGATGGAGTTTCAATTAAGGATGATCCGATAGGATGTAAAAGAAAAATTGCTTATATACCTGATAATCCTGATATTTATAATTATCTTACAGGAATTCAATATTTAAATTTTATAGCTGATATTTATGAAGTTTCAAGGGAAGAACGTGAAAGATTAATTAAATTTTATGCAGAAAAATTTGAAATATTACCTGCTTTAGGGGATTTAATTTCATCTTATTCCCATGGTATGAAGCAAAAATTAGTCTTAATATCAGCATTAATTCATAAACCAAAGTTATTAATATTAGATGAGCCCTTTGTTGGATTAGATCCAAAGGCATCTCATTTATTAAAGGAAGAAATGAAGAAATTGTGTAAGGAAGGAACTGCAATATTCTTTTCAACTCATGTATTAGAGGTAGCGGAAAAAATTTGTGATAAGGTAGCTATAATTAAGACTGGAAAAATAGTAGCAGAAGGAAAAATGGATGAGGTAAAGGGAAATAGTTCATTAGAAGATATTTTTATGGAGTTGATAGATAATGAATAAATTATATATATTATTTAAAACAACTTTTATTAATTCTACAGGAATTAATAAATTATTAAAAGAGAAATCAAAAAAGGAAAGATTTAGAAGTATATCAATTTTTATTTTAATACTAATTTCCTTTTTATCATTAGCTTTTTCTGCTTCAATTAATTCTTATTTTATGGCTGATGCTTTAAAGGCTGTAGGAATGTTAGATTTGCAGATAACAATGTCTTTTATTCTTAGTGTTATTATTATTATTTTTACTTCAATATATAAGGCTCAAGGTTTACTTTTTTCTTCTAAGGATTATTATTTGCTTATGAGTATGCCTATAAAGCCTAATATTATTTTAATAACTAAAATGCTTAATTTGTTAATTATGAATTATTTTGTATTGATATTCACTTTTCTACCTCAGGCTATTGTATATTTTATTAAGGCAGAAAATTCAAGTTTATATTTTCTTTATTTAGCTGTAGTGTTTATATTTCTTCCTTTAATACCGATAGTGTTATCTTCAATAATAGCATTTTTAATTTCTTTTATATCTTCAAGGCTGAAATATAAAAACCTTATTATAAATTTTGGGTCAATATTATTAATTATTTTAATTTCTTTTTATAGTGGAGATTTAATTCAAAAGATTATATTAAGTAGTAAATCAATATCAGAGGGAATTTCTAAAATATATCCACCATTAATTTATGCTACTAGAGCACTAACAGTTTTAAATATAAAGGATTTAGCAATTTTTATTGGAATTTCAATAGTTGCATTTTCAATCTTTATAGTAATCTTTAGTAGAAGTTTTAAAGAAATAAACTTAAGATTAGAAGAAACATATAGAAGATCAGATTATAAATTAGGAAAAATAACTAGTTCTTCTAAAACAGCCGCATTATTGAAAAAGGAAGCAAGAAGATATTTTTCAACACCAATTTATCTTTTAAATACAATAATAGGCCCAATTTTATTATTAATTGCTGCCATAGCAACAATTATTTTTGGAAAAGAAGCAATTTATACTATAGCAGAACTTGAATTTAGTGATCAACTGATACCTTTATTTATCGCAGCAATTGTATGTGGATCCTTATCAATGTCCTGCACTAGCAGTTCATCAATTTCTTTAGAAGGAAAGAATTTATGGATATTAAAGTCAACACCAATTGTTGAGAAGGAAATTTTTAAAGGAAAAATAGCATTAAATATATTATTAATATTGCCTGCTGCTTTAATAAGTAATTTAATTTTTTATATTTCCTTAAAATTTTCACTTGCAAATTTAATATTTTTATTAATAATAACTATCATTTATTCTTTTGTGACAGCAATACTTGGACTTATAGTGAATTTATATTTTCCTAAATTAGAATGGACATCGGAAACTACAGTAGTAAAACAAAGTACTAGTGTTTTTGTACAAATGCTTTTATCAGCATTTATTGTTGCAGTACCAATATTTGTATTTATAAAAGGAAATATTACTAATATTAATTTATTTATGATATTAGTTGTAATTTATTTGCTAATAGTACTTAGTGTATTATTGATAATTCTAAATACAGTAGGAGTAAAATTATTTAAAAAAATATAGTATTTTGCGAAAGTAATTTTATTAGTGTAAAGTTCACAGTTCATAGTTGAGGAAATAATTTAGTCTTAACTATGAACTGTGCCCTTGTATAATGAAAAAAGGGAGGTGTTTAAATTTGATTTTAAAAATAGACTTTCACTCAGAAACTCCAATATATGTGCAAATTAAAAATCAGGTAATTGAGGGAATTGCAAAAGGAGAAATTGAATTAGGAGAAGAACTTCCTTCCGTTAGGTCATTAGCAGAAGATATTGGAGTTAATATGCATACAGTAAATAAATCCTATAATATTCTTAAAGAGGAAGGTTATATTAAAATTGATAGAAGAAAAGGAGCAATAGTATCATTAAATTTAGATATATCAACAGAAAAGTTTAATAATGAATTTAATGAAAATCTATATTTTTATATTGCACAATGTATTAATAGAAATATAAGTATTGAGGAAGTGAAAAAGAAGATAGATAATATTTATGAGGAATTTATAAATAAGGAGAATAAATAATATGGATATGATAATTATTTATATTGTAATGGTATTTCTAAGCATAATATCTTTCTTTCAAGGTTTATTTGTTAATAAATTTTCTAACAATGGAATAATATTTGGAGTAAGAGTTCCTGAAGAATTTAAAAATGATGAAGATATTAAAAAATTAGAAAAGGAATATAAAAAAATATATATATTATCAATTTTACCAACTATATTTATTATTAACTTTTTGTTATATTTATATTTTAAAGTATATATTTTTATTTCATTAATCTTATTTTTGATAGTTTTAACCAATTTACCCTTACTTATTTTTTGGAAAAGAATGTTAGATCTAAAGAAAGAAAAAAAGTGGGATAAGTTAGGGAAAAATATAGTAGTGGTGGATACTTCTATAAGAAAGCCCAAGAATAAAAAGGAACTAAGGGGAATAAAAAATAGAGATTTTTTATTTTTAATAATATTACCTATTATTACATTAGTTATAACTTTTCTTTCCTATGATATTATACCTGAAGTTTTTCCTACACATTATAATGGAGAAGGAATTCCAGATAGTTTTGTAGTAAAAAGTAGTTTTTCTGGATTTATTTATTTAATATTACTTCCAATAATTCAAGTTTTAATGATATTACTTTTTATGGTAATCAATAAATTTGCTATTAATGGTAAAACAGATATTAATAGTGGAAGTATAAGTGAAATAAGGGAACAAAGAAAGATATTCAAAAAATATAATTCAATATTTTTATTTATTATTGCCCTGAAAATCATTGTTTTATTTTCTTTTATTCAGTTATGTACAATTTACGCTTGGAATATAAATATCATTAGTGGAGTGCTATTATCTATTATATTTGTAACCCTAATAATTTTTTCTATAGTAAGTTACAAAATTGGTCAAGGCGGAAAAAATATTAAAGTTAGTAATAATGAAAAAGAAATTTATAGAGATGACGATAAGTACTGGATATTAGGAAATTTTTATTATAATAAGAATGATCCTAGTATATTCATAGAAAAGAGAATAGGTATTGGATGGGATGTAAATTTAGGTAATCCTATAGGCATGGCAATAATGGTAGCTCCTTTATTAATAATATTTATTTTAATAATAGTAATGGCTATATTAGGAATTTAATAAGAAAAGTATATTGAAAATATTTATATTCTATAGGAATAAGTATTAGTTAGAAATTAAGGGGGAAGAATATATGGAGTATTATACTACTAATATTGAAAATTTTATATTAAGAAAAGCTGAAGAAAAGGATATAGGTTTAGTATATTTATTGATTAAGGAAATGGCTGAATATGAACAACTTCTTCATGAAGTTGTTGGAACAGAGGAAATTTTGAGAAAATCTATTTTTGAGAAAAAAAGAGCAGAAATTCTTATTCCTGAATATAATGGCCTAGCTGTTGGCTATGTGGTATTCTTTTATAATTTTTCAACCTTTAATTGTGCTCCAGGACTTTATATAGAAGATATTTTTATAAAAAAGGAATTTAGAAGTAGAGGTTTTGGAAGAGAAATTTTTAAGGTTTTAGGAAAAATTGCCAAAGAAGAAAATTGTCAAAGAATTGAATGGACTTGTCTTGATTGGAATGAAGCAGCAAGAAATTTTTATGCATCAATGGGAGCTATAAGAATGGAAGAATGGACAAATTACAGGCTTTCAGGAGAAGTCTTAGAAAAATTGAAGAATGAAGATTTTTAAGGTAAAATTAGTTAAAGTAGGAGGGATGTATTTTGGATTTTTTAAAGCTTGCAAAAGAGAGATATTCTGTTAGAAAGTTTAGTGATAAGAAAGTGGAAAAGGAAAAGTTAGACATGATTTTAGAGGCAGGAAGACTTGCACCAACTGCTGTAAATTTTCAGCCTCAAAGAATTCTTGTTATTAATAGTGAAGAGAATTTAGAAAAACTAAAATTATGTACTAGATATCATTTTGATGCTCCTTTGGCTTTATTAATTTGTTATGATTCTACAGTAAGTTGGAAGAGGTCTTATGATAAGAAGGAAATGGGAGAAGTAGATGCAAGTATTGTAACAACCCATATGATGCTCCAAGCTGCTGAATTAGGATTAGGAACAACTTGGGTAGGACACTTTGATCCAGAAGCTATAAAGGAGAAATTTGAATTACCAGAATACCTTGTTCCAGTAGCAATTCTTCCAATGGGATATCCAAGTGAAGATTCTAAGCCAAATCCACTTCATGAAAAACGCTATGAAATTAATAAAACAGTTTATTATAATTCTTTTGAAGGAATAATTACTGGTAAAAACTAATTACTTTTACAATTAATGGTTGATAATTGTTTATCAAAAAAATATAATATAATTTATTTTATAGCTTTATTTGAAAAATAACAAGGTTAGGAGAAAAGAGAAATGTACATAATAAATTTTATAAGAGGTTTTTGTATGGCTATGGCAGATAGTGTTCCAGGGGTATCTGGAGGTACTATAGCTTTTATACTAGGATTTTATGATAAATTTATTAATTCTTTAAATTCGTTAATGTCTATAAGCAGCACTAAAGAAAATAAAAAAGAAGCAATAAAATTTTTAATTAAAATAGGAATTGGATGGGTTATAGGATTTCTACTATCTGTACTATTCATTGCTTCAGTTTTTGAAACTCACATTTATAAAATAAGTTCCTTATTTATTGGTTTTATATTATTTTCAATTCCTATAGTTTTTAAAGAAGAAAAGAATAATATAATAGGAAAATATAAAAATATAATTTTTACTATACTTGGAATAATAGTTGTAGCTGCAATTGCTTACTTTAATCCAACAAGTAATAAGGGTGGAATGGATTTATCTATAAGTAACTTAAATATTGGATTAGCAATATATACTTTTGTTTGTGGAGCAATTGCAATATGCGCTATGGTTTTACCAGGAATTTCAGGATCAACTTTATTATTAATTTTTGGTCTTTATGGACCTATAATTGCTGCTATTAAAGAATTTATATCTTTAGATTTTAGTTATATGCCTATTTTAGTTGTCTTTGCTTTAGGTATCATTACAGGAATAGTATCAACAATAAGATTATTAAAGTATGTTTTAGAAAAGCATAGGTCAAAAACAATATACGCTATTTTGGGTTTGATGATTGGTTCTATTTATCCAGTAATTATGGGACCAACTACTATTTCAGTGCCATTAGATCCCATGAATTTTAGCAATTTTAGTATTTTATTTTTTTTAATAGGCGGGGCCTTGATATTTGGACTTGAAAAATTAAAAGAAAGATTAGAAAAGAAAAATAATTAAAGAAAAAGGTGTTTCAAATTATTGTTTTGGAACACCTTTTTATATTTACTTTTCTTTATTTTTCTTTACCCCTTTAGTTCCAGAACTGTTTTCTTTTTTACGATTTTTTCCTTGATTTGTAGAAGAATCATCATGTTTTCCCATAGTTTTATTCCTCCTATGTTGTTATAAATTAAAAAAATTATTACTTTATTATTATTTTTATTAAACTAAATTTTATGTGAGGAACTTTATGACAAAAATAATTTTATAAAATACTACAATAAATATTAAGATAATATTACAAATAGAAAATTCAAGATTTCTTGCAGATTTATAACTTGATAAAAAATAAGATTAAATATAAAATTAAAATGAAATATATGATTGTGTAAAGTAAATATGAAAAAATAGCGTAGCTACATGTATAATTACACAATATTGTTCAGTTTTTCTTTAAAATTTAAAAAAATTGATTTAGAAAGCTTGTTTTAAACAAAAAATGG
>NZ_JAHLPS010000040.1 GCF_018918055.1 Caproiciproducens sp. MSJ-32 | reverse complement strand
CCGCCGACTTCCTTCAGATTCCACCTCGCGGTGGACACCCTTGTCTTAGGCTAACGGTTGGCACTATCAACCCCCGTATCGGACTTTCACCGACAAGATTACGCCCATGCCGGGCGCACATAAATAAAAGGAACTTTTCACAATATATGAAAAGTTCCTTTTGTTTTATTATACCTTGAACTTAGAAAGGGTTTGTTTAATTTCTTCTGTTAATTGACATTGATCTTCAATGGCATTAACTATTTCTTTTAATACTAAATCGGTATCGTTAATTGATTCCTTAACTAAGTTAACATTTGTAGAAGTTTCTTGAGTCATATTAGCAACAGTTTGTACAGCTTCAGTTAATTGGGTTATTGTTGCAGAAACTTCTTCAGACATAGCTGCTATATTTTCACTCATTTTCTTAACAAATATTCCGTCTTCTTCATAACTATCAGCAACAGACATAAAATCATTAAATTCATTGATTATATCTTTATCCATAAATTCTAATAATTTATTACTGCTGTCAGATAGGTTCTTAAAGGCTTCCTTAACTTCATTAATGGTTTCTTGAACTTCATGAACAGCCTTTTTTGATTCTTCTGCTAATTTTCTAACTTCATCAGCAACAACAGCAAATCCCTTACCATGTTCTCCTGCACGAGCTGCCTCAATAGCTGCATTTAAAGCTAGCAGGTTTGTTTGTTCTGCAATTGATTCAATTGTTTCTGCCATATTTGCAATTTCATTTACAACATTTCCTTTTTCGATTGCAGTTTTAATATCAGCTTCAACATCTTTATATGTATTTCTTGTAGTATTGATAGCTGAATTGGTATTTTCTTTAGTTTGACTTGCTTTTTCTTGAATTTTTTCAGAGTTTTGATGACCTTCAGTTGCTTTTTCTGATAAAACTATCATGCTAGAACTTACCTCTTGAATTGAAGCAGATAATTCTTCAGTTACAGCACTAGTTTCTTGAGCACCTGTATTAATTCCTTCTGTTGATTTATTTATTGTATCAAACTGATAAGTAACTTCTCCAATACATGCGGATAATTCTTCACTTGAGCTATTAATTGTATTAATTCCATCAATAGCAGTAGATATAATAGACCTTAAGTTATCCTGAGCTTTATTTAAGGAATCGCATATAAGCTTAAATTCATCCTTAGTCTTTAAAACCATATTTGTAGTTAAATCATAATTAGAAATTCTTTGGGCAAATTCTACAACTAATTTTAATGGTTTTATGATTCTAGAGATTAAATAAAGAGCTAATAATATAGTGATTGCTATAGAAACTATGTTTATTACAATTATAAGATTAAAGAAATTTTCAGATTCAGCCTTATTGTTGGCAACGGTTTCTTCTGCATCTGCCTCATTTTTACTCATTATATCAGCTATGTATCCATCAGCTGTTTTATAAGTTATATCTAATTCATCTGTAAGGGCAAGAGCTTCTTCAGCCTTATTTTGAGATGCTAAGTTTGCAATTTTTAAAGCAAGCTGGTCTAATTCTTTTATTAATTTTGCTGCCTGATCATATTTAGTTGTGTCTTTTCCAACAAGGGCTGTATTTTTATATAAATTTATTAATTCTTCATTTTTCTTTAAATTGTCTTTTATTTTATTAGTTAATACGGATTTTTCAGCACTAGTTTTAGATGAAATTACTAATTTACTTGCTAGATAATTATAATTAGTATTAGCACTTAATTTAGATATATAACTTATTGACTTAGTATTAATATTATAAAGGGTATCATTTGCTTTATTCAGTCTATATGTATTATAAAAGTTAATACCGGAAATAGCTGCTATTACTATAATAAGTAAAGCAAAAGAAAAGATTAATCTAGTAGTAATTGAGTCCTTAGCACTTATAGAGTTTTTAGATATTTTTTTTATTTTCTCGAGATTTTGTTTTTTCTTTTCTAAATTCTTTTTGGATTTTAATAAGTTTCCCATAATATCTCCTCCACTATATAGTCCACAATAAAATCTGTAATTTAATTATATCAAAAAATTTTTTATAAAACAAAAAGATAATAGCTAATATTTTCCTATAATTATAGAGAAATTAGCCATTATCTTTAGCTTTAAATATAATTTGTCTATTTAATATAATTAATATTATTTTTTTTGATTTTCTTTTGACTCTCTTTCAATTTTTAATTTTTCAGTAAAATCATCACCACGTTTTTGATTTTGAATAGTTTGCGCTATAGAATAAGTATCCTTTGGAACTTGATTATTTAAATTTCCTTCTTCTTTTATTGAGGATAAAGTACCTTTTTTAGTCATAACAATTCTCCTTTATTATTTATTTTTTCAAATAATCTTTTAGATAGCTTGGCAACATAGTTGAACTTAAGTAATCTCTATATAAAACATAGTCGTTTTTTAAGTCATCTACATTGATTTGCTTTTTATCTCCAAAAACTCCTTTTTTTCTTAACATTTTGTCCTCCTTACCAATCATCTCTATAGGAATCATCTAAATCATCAAACTGAGATTCATAAATGGGATCATAAATATAGTCAAATTCTGAGTAAGAAATATTATTAACTACAATATCATCAGTTACTGGACTTGGTAATATGCTGCCGTTTCTTTTATCTTTACCATAACTTCTTAAAGCACTTTTCTTTGGCCTGTAACCAGTTCTCATTTTTGGCGGATAAATACTTTTGCTTTTTGAATTTCTAGTCATAGATATCCCTCCCGCAGTTTTGTTATTACCATTCATCTTCGTGTTCTAAGTAAGGACTTACAGCTTCATCATCATATTCAGCTTTATTCTTTAATGGATTTTTATCATTAGCTTTACTTTCTTCATGATTTTTTAAAGGATATTTCTTTTTTGAATTTTTAGACATAAAAATCCCTCCTTATAATTTTATTATCTCAAGGAAAGATAATTTTAATTCATGTATAATCTTCTAAAAAAATAAAATGAAAAGAGAATTTCTAGCTCATAACTAAAAATGGAAATTCAATATTAGACTTTACATAAATTGAAAATTAGATTATAAATTAAAATAGTAGTATTTATAAGGAGGAACACTATGTATCCAATAAAATTTGAAAATTTATATTATGAGAAAATTTGGGGGGGAAGGGATTTTGAAAAGTTTAGAGATAACCTTCCAGAAGGAGAAATAGGTGAATCTTGGGATATAGCCTTTCATAAAAATGGTACAGGAATAGTTGCAAATGGTGAACTTAAGGGTCTAAGTTTTGGAGATATAATAGAAAAATATGGACATAAACTAGTTGGTACTAAAGTAAGCACCGAAAAGTTCCCATTACTTGTTAAATTAATAAATTCAAGAGAAAAGCTATCTGTTCAAGTTCATCCAAATGATAAATATGCAAAAGAAGTTGAAAATGATTTTGGTAAAACAGAAGCTTGGTATGTAGTAGATGCAAAGCCAGATTCATACCTAATTGTAGGAACTAAAAACTGCACTAAGGAAGAATTTGAAAAGGCAATTAAGGAAAATAAGGTTGAAGATTATTTAAATAAGATAAATGTAAAAAAGGGAGATTGTTTCTTAATTAAAAGCGGAACAGTTCATGCAATTTGTGAAGGTCTTATAATAGCAGAAATTCAGCAAAATAGTGATTTAACTTATAGGGTTTATGATTATGGAAGACCAAGAGAAATTCATGTGGAAAAGGCCTTAGATGTTATTGACTTTGACTTAGTTCCAGAAAATTTAAGCGATAAAGAGCTTGTAGAATATAATGGCTATAAGATAAGTGATCTTACTAATAATGAATATTTCTCAATGCACAAAATAGTTGTAGATAAGGAATATAAGGATAATTCAAACTTAGAACACTTTGATATTTATACTTGCGTAGATGGAGCAGGTTTAATAGAAGGAGAAGGCTTCAAGGAAGAAATAAAAATGGGAGACAGCTATTTAATTCCTGCCAGCCTTGGAGTTTATGTTATTAAGGGAAATTTAACTTTAATAAAGAGTGCACCAACAGCGTAGTTCAGTTAGTAGTTAGTAGTTAGTAGTGTGGAGTTAGGAGTTAGGAGTGAAACTCAGTTAGGAGTTAGTAGTTAGGAGTGTGGAGTTAGTAATTTGGTTAGGAGTGGAACTCAGTTAAAAGTTAGTAGTGTGGAGTTAGGAGTTAGGAGTGAAACTCAGTTAGGAGTGAAACTCAGTTAGGAGTGAAACTCAGTTAGAAGTTAGGAGTTAGTAGTTAGTAGTGTGGAGTTAGTAATTTGGTTAGGAGTGGAACTTAGTTAAAAGTTAGTAGTGTGCAGTTTGGAGTTTTTGGGTAGGGAAATTGTGGACAATGAGATATTTTATATTTTAAATAAATAGCAGGAATGAAACCTCCATATTTTGTTAATTATTTAGTTATATAAATAATTAACGGGAGGTTTTTTTATGTCAGAAAGTATAATAGCTAAGAAGTCTTTTGATTTTGCTGTTGATATTGTTAATTTGTATAGGGAGTTAGTTAAAACTAAAAAGGAATTTGTTTTATCTAAGCAATTATTACGAGCTGCTACTAGTATTGGGGCAAATGTTTCAGAAGCTTTGAAAGGACAATCAAAAAGGGACTTTCTAGCTAAAATGTATATTGCTTTAAAGGAAGCATATGAAACAGAATATTGGATTAGATTATTAACAAAAACTAATTATTTAGATAAAAAAGCAGGAGAAAGTTTATTAAGTAAATGCAAAGAAATATGCAAAATATTAAATTCAATAACAAAAACAGTAAGAAATAGTACAACTATCAGTTAGGAGTGAAACTCAGTTAGTAGTTAGGAGTTAGGAGTGAAACTCAGTTAGTAGTTAGGAGTTAGGAGTGTGGAGTTAGTAATTTGGTTAGGAGTGGAACTCAGTTAAAAGTTAGTAGTGTGGAGTTAGGAGTTAGGAGTTAGGAGTGAAACTCAGTTAGGAGTGAAACTCAGTTAGGAGTTAGTAGTTAGTAGTGTGGAGTTAGTAATTTGGTTAGGAGTGGAACTTAGTTAAAAGTTAGTAGTGTGCAGTTTGGAGTTTTTGGGTAGGGAAATTGTGGACAATGAGATATTTTATATTTTAAATAAATAGCAGGAATGAAACCTCCATATTTTGTTAATTATTTAGTTATATAAATAATTAACGGGAGGTTTTTTTATGTCAGAAAGTATAATAGCTAAGAAGTCTTTTGATTTTGCTGTTGATATTGTTAATTTGTATAGGGAGTTAGTTAAAACTAAAAAGGAATTTGTTTTATCTAAGCAATTATTACGAGCTGCTACTAGTATTGGGGCAAATGTTTCAGAAGCTTTGAAAGGACAATCAAAAAGGGACTTTCTAGCTAAAATGTATATTGCTTTAAAGGAAGCATATGAAACAGAATATTGGATTAGATTATTAACAAAAACTAATTATTTAGATAAAAAAGCAGGAGAAAGTTTATTAAGTAAATGCAAAGAAATATGCAAAATATTAAATTCAATAACAAAAACAGTAAGAAATAGTACAACTATCAGTTAGGAGTGAAACTCAGTTAGTAGTTAGGAGTTAGTAGTTAGGAGTGTGGAGTTAGGAGTTAGGAGTTAGGAGTTCAGTTAGAAGTTAGGAGTTAGGAATTAGTAGTGTGGGGTTGGGTTAATAGTTATCTTGTATAAGGGGATGCTTGCACATCCTAGCAAGTTCTGAATTAGAATATTTTTGGATAAATTTGATTTTTATTTATAAGTATTACTGGAAATTTTGATTTTCAGTAATATTTTTTTGTTATGAATAAATACTATTTTTATGATAGTTTTATAATTAGCTTGTCCACCCTAGCAACTCCACACTCCACACTGCTAACTCCCCGCTCCACACTTCACACTCCAAACTCAGCACTCCACCCTGCTAACTCTACACTGATTTTACTCCGCACTTCACACTCCAAACTCAGCACTCACCACTCCCCACTCCACCCTGCTAACTCCACACTGATTTTACTCCATACTCCAAACTACAAACTCCTAATTGTGTTATGTCTTTTTATTTTACAAAGAATATTTATTTATATATAATGAATGTAATTGATTTCGTAAAATGAAAATAGATATAATTTTGGAGGGGATAGTAATGCGTCAATATTTATTTCCAAAAAATTTCTGGTGGGGAGCTGCAACATCAGGACCACAGTCAGAGGGAGATTTTAATAAAGCTCATAAAAATATCTTTGATTATTGGTATGAAATTGAGCCTGAGGCTTTCTTTGATAGAGTAGGTCCAAAGGTAACATCTAATTTTTACAATAGTTATAAAGAAGATTTAGCTATGCTTAAGGAAATAGGACTAAATAGTTTTAGAACATCAATTCAATGGACAAGGCTTATTAAGGACTTAGAAAGTGGAGAGCCCGATGAAGATGGAGTAAGATTTTATAATAATGTAATAGATGAAATTATTAAAAATGGAATGCTTCCAGTAATGAACTTACATCATTTTGATCTGCCAATAGAATTATATGAAAAATATGGAGGATGGGAATCAAAGCATGTTGTAGACTTATTTGTTAAGTTTGCAGAAACAGCCTTCAAATTATTTTCAGATAGAGTTAAGCATTGGGTTACTTTTAATGAGCCTATTGTTATTGTTGAGGCAGGATACTTATATCAATTCCATTATCCTAAAATAGTGGATGGAAAAAAAGCTGTACAGGTTTTATATAATTTAAATCTTGCTTCTGCAAAGGTTATAAAAAAGTTTAGGGAAATGGAATGTGATAAAAAGGGTGGAAAAATAGGAATAATATTAAACTTAACTCCAAGCTATCCAAGAAGTAATAATGAGGAAGATCTTAAGGCAGCAGAAATTGCAGATGCAATGTTTAATAGATCCTTTTTAGACCCATCAATTAAAGGAGAGTTCCCCAAAATATTAACAGATATATTAGAAAAGGATAAGGTTATTTGGGAAGCTTCTGAAGAAGAACTGTTAATAATTAAAAATAATACTATAGATTTTCTTGGAGTAAACTATTATCAGCCAAGAAGAATTAAGGCTAAGGAATCAGAATTTGATGAAAGCAAGGGATGGCTTCCGGAGAAATATTTTGATTTTTATGATATGCCAGGCAAGAGAATGAATCCATACAGGGGATGGGAGATATATCCTGAAGGAATTTATGATATAGCTATAAATATAAAGAATAACTACAACAATATTCCATGGTTTGTATCAGAAAACGGAATGGGTGTTGAAGGAGAAGAGAAATATAAAAATAAAGATGGTATAATTGAAGACGATTATAGAATAGATTTTATTAAGGAACATTTACAAAATCTTCATAGAGGAATAAAGGAAGGTTCTAATTGCTTTGGTTACCATTTATGGACACCAATTGACTGCTGGTCCTGGACAAATGCATATAAGAATAGATATGGGTATATATCTTTAGATTTAAAAACTTTAAAGAAAACTATTAAGAAGTCAGGAAGATGGATTAAAAAGGTGTCAGAAGATAATGGATTTTAATCGCTAAGTGTTTGTGTTTAGATAGGATTTTTGCTATTATTTAAATATAGATAATAGCAAAAATCATTTTGTAATATATATAAAAGGAAGATAGGGCTATGACAAAATATAATGAAATAGCAAATTATATAAAAAATAAAATAATTAGCGGAGAATACAAGGCAAACGATAAACTTCCCTTTGAAAAAGAAATATAGATGAACCTATTATAGAAGTTGAAAGAATAGGATATTTAGATAATGGAAAAGTCTTTGAATATTCTTTCTCAAGACATAGATACGATAAGTTTGAATTTAAGGCTATAATTGTTAGATAATTGTAGCCTTAAAGCTTAATTTTCCTGTAAAGCTTTACTGGGAGCTTGTATAAATTTTACTTATAAACTATGGGGGTATTTAGAGATGTATAGAGCAGAAGAAAGAAATCAAAGCCTAGCTCAAATGGCCTTAGCTTGGGTTTTAAGGGAGGACAAGGTAACTAGCGTATTAATAGGGGCAAGTAAGCCTGAACAAATTATAGATAATGTAAAAATAGTAGAAAATCTATCCTTTAGTAAGGAAGAATTAGAAAGAATAGAAGAAATTTTAAAAGATTAAGTTAATTAATGTTTTAATTAATTATATAGGGGGATAATTTATGAAAAAGTATTTAGTGTTTGACATAGGAGGAAGTAGTGTAAAACACGCTATTATAACAGAAAAGGGAGAATTTATAGAGAAGGGAAGTTATAAGTCAGAAAGACATAACTTCGATATATTTATTAATAAGATGCTTGAAGTTTCCAGAAAGGCAAAGGAAGAGCATAATATATCAGGTGTAGCTGTAAGTGCTCCGGGCAGTGTTGACAGCGAAGAAGGAACAATAGGAGGTTCCAGTGCCCTTCCATGTATTCATGGTCCTAACTTTAAGAAGATTTTTAAGGAAGAATTAGGTCTAACTTTAGAAATTGAAAATGACGCAAATTCTGCTGCCTTAGGAGAAGTATGGCTTGGAGGAGCTAAAGATAACAATGATGTAGCCTTTGTTGTTTGTGGGACAGGCATTGGAGGTGCTATAATAAAGGATAGAAAAATTCATAAGGGAACCCATATGCATGGGGGAGAATTTGGTTATATGATATTAGAAAGTATAAAAACAGAAGAAGGAGTGGAATTTAAAACCTGGAGTGATATAGGTTCAACTGGAGGATTACTTAGAACTGTTGCAAAAAGAAAGGGACTTTCCTCAGAAGAACTAGATGGCAAAAAAATATTTGAATTAGCTGAGCAGGGAGATGAAATCTGCAAAGAAGAAATAAACAATTTTTATTTTAATGTAGCAAAGGGATTATTTAATATACAATATATATATGATCCGGAAAAAATCCTAATTGGAGGAGCAATAAGTTCAAGGGAAGATTTTATTGATAAAATAAATGAAAATATGGACTTACTTATGAAGACTATGACTCATGCAAAGGTAAGACCAGTCATAGAAAAATGCCAATATGGCAATGATGCAAATCTTCTAGGAGCTTTATTTCACTATCTGCAAAGATAAAAAGGGTCAGTCCCCATTCCAAATAATGTAATGGGGACTGACCCCATTTAAGGAGGTCAAGATGAGTAAAAAAGGAATAGTATTTTTTGATGTAGATGGAACATTAATAGATTGGACAAAGGGAATATCAAAACCAACAGAAAGTACAAAAAGATCTATAAAGAAGTTAAAGGAAAATGGATATATAACAATGTTAGCAACAGGAAGACCTAAAAATGGCATTAATAAGGATCTAGCAGCTTTGAATTTTGATGGATATATAGGCTCAAATGGGGCATATATAGAAATGAACAATAAAGTTTTATTAGATGAAGCTTTGGATAATAAACTTTTAAAAGAAATATTGGAATTTCTAGAAGATAATAAAATTACATATATGCTAGAAGGACAAAATATTAATTATGTTGCAGATTTAAAGGATAGAAAGCTGTTAGATTTTATAGAAGGAGCATCCTTAGGAATAGAAAATTTTACAGAAGACTGGAATAGGGATACAGTTAAAACAGTAAAAATAATAGTATTAGGAGAATCAGAAAAGGAATATAAGTTAGCAGCAGAAAGATTTAAAGGATCCAACCTTGCTCTTATGGGGAATGCAGCCTTTGGGGCTTTTGAAATATTTGATTCGAAATATTCAAAGGGTTATGGAATAAGCAGGTTATTAGAAATTCTTGATATAGACAGGGAAAGGACTTATGCCTTTGGAGATGGAGAAAATGATGTGGAAATGTTCCAAGTAGTTAAGCATGGAATAGCCATGGGAGGATACCATAAGAAGTTAGAGCAGTATGCTTATGATTTTACAGAAGATGTTAAGAATGAAGGAATAACTAAAGGCCTTGAAAAATTAGGACTTATTTAGCAGCTAGTTTATATTTAATTTGCTAGAAGGAGATGAAGGAAATGAAAATAGCAATTATAGGTATTGGTATAATTAATACCTGTTTTTAAATAAATATTATTGTTATAACTTTTGGAGGTTTTGTAATGCCAAAAAGAATTGCCATTTTAGGTGGACCAAGATGTGGAAAGACTACATTAATACAACAGCTTTATGTTGATATGAAAATTAGAGATTTAAATGTAGGGGTAGCTACTGAATACAGCACAGAATACCTAAGAGATAAGGGTATGATTGAAAATATATCTGAGCAATATGGAATATATTTAGGACAGCTTCACTTAGAAGAAAGTTTAAATGAATTCGATTATGCATTAAATAAAAAGCTGCTTAAGGCGGCTTTTTCTATATTATAACAAAAACTGAGAAGGAAGAATTGATAATTGTAAATTAAAATAATCTGGTTTATAATGATTAATTGGAGAAATAATAGAGATATACAATTAATAAATTTACATATAAAATGAATTTAAGGAGGCAGCACTTTTGTCAGATTTTATTAAAGAAATAGAAAAAAGAAGAACCTTTGCTATCATATCTCACCCTGATGCAGGTAAAACAACTTTAACAGAAAAGTTCTTATTATATGGGGGAGCAATAAGATTAGCAGGATCAGTTAAAGCTAGAAAGGCTTCTACTCATGCAGTATCAGACTGGATGGAAATAGAAAAGCAAAGAGGTATTTCAGTTACTTCTTCAGTTATGCAATTTAATTACAATAATCACTGCATTAACATATTAGATACACCAGGTCACCAAGATTTCTCTGAAGATACATATAGAACTTTAATGGCTGCAGATAGTGCTGTTATGGTAGTAGATGGTGCAAAAGGTATAGAATCACAAACAAGAAAGCTATTCCATGTTGCATCATTAAGAGAAATGCCGATTTTCACTTTTATAAATAAGATGGATAGAGAAATAAGAGATCCATTTGAATTATTAGAAGAAATAGAAAATGAACTTGGAATAAAAACTTATCCAATGAACTGGCCAATAGGTTCAGGAAAAGAATTTAAAGGTGTATATGAAAGAGATAATAACAGAATAATAGTATTCTCAGCAGGAAATCACGGACAAAAAGAAGTAGATGCTATAGAAGGTGCAGTAGATGATCCTAAGTTTAAAGAACTTTTAGGTGAAGCTCTTCACGATAAGTTAATGGAAGACATTGAACTATTAGATATAGCTGGAGATGAATTAGATTTAGAAAAAGTATCAAAGGGAGAGTTAACACCAGTATTCTTTGGATCAGCCTTAACTAACTTTGGTGTAGAACCATTCCTAGAACACTTTTTAGAAATGACAACAGCACCTCTTTCAAGAAACTCAAACATAGGTAAAATTGATCCTTTTGATAACGAATTTTCAGCCTTTGTATTTAAAATTCAAGCAAATATGAATAAGGCTCATAGAGATAGAATTGCCTTTATGAGAATTTGTTCAGGGAAATACACTAAAGGAGAGGAAGTTTACCATGTACAAGGTGGAAAGAAGATAAGATTAGCCCAACCACAACAATTTATGGCCCAAGATAGGGAAATAGTTGAAGAGGCTTATGCAGGAGACATAATAGGTGTATTTGACCCAGGTATATTTTCAATTGGAGATACCTTATGTTCACCAAAGAAGAAATTTAAATTTGAAGGAATTCCAACCTTTGCTCCAGAACACTTTGCTAGAGTAAGACCAGTAGATTCAATGAAGAGAAAACAATTCGTAAAGGGTGTTACTCAAATAGCACAAGAAGGGGCAATACAAGTATTTAAAGAACTTTTCATAGGAATGGAAGAAATAATAGTTGGAGTTGTTGGGGTACTGCAATTTGAAGTTTTAGAATATAGATTAAAGAGTGAATATAATGTTGATATAAAAATGGATGTACTACCATACAAATATGTAAGATGGATAGAAAATGAAAACATAGACATGGATTCATTAAACCTAACTTCAGATACAAAGAAGGTTAAGGACTTTAAGGATAGAAACATACTAATATTCCAAAGCGACTGGGGAATTAGCTGGGCATTAGATCATAATAAAGGTCTTGTATTATCTGATATTGGAAAGAACGAAGAATAAAAAAATATTTAGTACTTGAGTAATTTTTAGAATTATTCAAGTACTTTTATTTTTGTTAACATTTATTTACATTTTAATAAATTATTTTGTAATAAAATAATTTTCCTAATAAAATTATGTAAAATCTTGAAAAAAATTAGTAGAATTGTTAAGCTATTTATAAAGGGGGTGGGAAGATGCCATTTAAGAAGATGAAGAAAATAGTGGCACCAATATTAATAGCATCATTGGTATTACCTATATTACCAAGTTTTAATGTACAAGCGTCAACAAATGTATTTGGAAGAATAGTAAAAGTAGTTAATAATTCAGAATCTGATAGTGGAACAGTATATTTATATGCTACACCAAGTTTAGGAGCACCGGAGAATTCCATTAGCTATGCTAATATAGGCTCTATAGAAGATGCACCTATATTAGAGATAAGTGGTAATTCAGTTAAGGTTATGATTAATGGATGTGTTGGCTGGATAAGCAATGATGCCGCAGCAGGAATCAAGACAATATCAACAGATCAAGTAAAGAACCCAAGTTATTATACAGTAAGAAGTGGAGAACTTATTCATTATATAAGTTCTAACTTGGAAGCTTCAGGTGGAGCATCAATAGTTTTAGGTAAAGCACCAAATTATTTAAAAGAAGGAGTAAAATATTTAAGTTACGATGGAAATTATTTTTATGAATTCAATTCTACTAATATACCTTCAGTTCTAAATATTTTGCTTAATGATTATAGAGCTGGTGTTAGGACAAGTTCTGTGAATAATAACAGGCCTTTTTATAACTATTATCAAAGCCTATCTTTTAGAAGTAGAACAGTTTATAGTGCTGCTGAATTAGATAGATATATTAATGATAATACACCAGGGAACTCAAAATTAAGAGGACTTGGACAAGCTTTTAAAGATGCTGAAAACTCTTACGGAGTTAATGCCTTATTAACATTAGCAGTTGCAATGAACGAATCTGCAAGAGGAACATCTGCAAAAGCTCTACAAAAGAATAATCTATTTGGATTAAAAGCTTATGATTCTCATGAGGATTCAGGTGAAATTTTTGCAACACCTCAAGATTCTATTATAGATTTTGCTAAGAACTATGTATCAAGGGGATATGCAGATCCTTCTCATCCGTACAGATATGCTGGAGGTTTTCTTGGAAATAAAGGTAATGGTATGAATGTAAAATATGCATCAGACCCATTTTGGGGAGAAAAAGCTGCAAGTTATTCCTACCAAATAGATAAATATTTATCAGGTGGTAATGCAAACTTAAGAGATACAAATATATATCAAATAGGTATGTCAACTGCAAATAATTCAGTAATAAAAAATGACGGAACACTTTTATATAATATAACAAGTGGTTCTAAATTTGTAATAACAAACCTACAAAAAGTAGTGATTAATGGACAAGAATATTATGAAATACAACCAGAAAGATCAAATCCTATAGCTTGGGGTGGAGATGGAAGTTATGATTGGTCAAAGGGATATATTCTAGCGAGCAATATAAGTTTTATTGGTAAATATGAGCCGCAAGTTGAAGTAAAATTTGGAGCAAATAGATATGAAACAGCTGCTCAATTAAGTCAAAGCTCATTTAATTCAGCAGATACAGTAGTAATATCAAATGGATTAGCCATAGCAGATGGATTAGCGGCAACTCCAGTTGCAACATATTATAAAGCTCCATTATTACTTGTAGATAAGTATCAAATTAATGATGCTATAAAAAATGAAATAAAAAGGCTTGGAGCTAAAAATGCAATAATAGTTGGAGGAACTACAGTTGTTCCAAAAGCAATAGAAAGTCAATTATTTAGTTTAGGAATTTCAAAAATAACTAGACTAGGTGGGGCAGATAGATATGAAACTGCTCTTGAAGTAGCAAAATACATAGATCAAAATATGTATGATGTTGAAAATATAACTGTTGCATATGGATTGGGTGAGGCAGACGCTTTATCAATTGCACCAGTATCAGGTAGAGATAAGATGCCAATAATATTAGTTAGAAAAGACTATGTTACAGATAATGTATATAATTGGCTTAAATCAGAAAGCTTAAATAATGCCTTTATTATTGGTGGAACAACAGTAGTGAGTGATGCTGTTCTAAATACTTTAAATGGAATAACAGTACAAAATATAGCTGCTAATAGATTAGGCGGAGCAAATAGATATGAAACTAATGCTAAGGTGGTTGAAAGATTTTATGGAGATGTATTTGATAGAGCATATATAACAAAGGGATTACCTTTAGCAGATGCTTTAACTTCAGGACCAGTTGCTGCAATTAACAATTCACCAGTAATATTAGCAAATTATACATTAACAGATAACCAAAAGGCAATATTAGCTAATAGAACTGCAAATAAAATAATTCAAGTAGGAGGGCAAGTGTCTTCTGTGGCAGTTCAAAATTTAAAAGAATTATTAAGTAGAAATTAATAATAGGCCTAAATATTAAGGAGTGATTATATGAAAAAGAAAGTCCTAATAACAGTTTTATCATTAGCTACATTATTATTTGTTTCCTGTGCAAGCAGCATAGAAAAAACAGAAGCAGGTGGAAAAAAAGCAAATACAGAAACTGTTACAAATAATTCAAATAATGGTGAAAATAAAGAAGAAACAGATAAGACTAATACAGAAAAAGTTACTATTGATTTTTATGTTCCAAATGATAATGCAGATGGATTTGATATAGTACAAAAAGAATATGAAGAGATAGATTTAGTGAAAATTGTTCAAGATTCTATTTCAGATAGTGACTTTAGTTATAATAATGCTAAAGTTTTAGGAATTGAAGTTAAAGATGGAGTTGCTTATGTAGATTTAAGCAGTGAATTCTTTGATGATAACAATTCAAATTCTTCTGCTGGTGCTAGAGCTAAAGTTTATTCTATTGTAAATACTCTTTGCTATAATGAGAGTTTAGATATTCAAGAAGTAACATTCCTTAAAGAAGGGGTTGCGCCAGAAACTATAGGACCAATAGAAAATACTATATTCCAACCAAAAGAAGAAATATAATTCAGTTAGGAGTGTGGAGTGGAATTCAGTTAGGAGTTAGGAGTTAGGAGTTTGGAGTGATTAACTCAGTGTGGAGTGTTTCATTCAGTTAGCAGTTAGGAGTTAGCAGTTAGGAGTTTGGAGTTTGGAGTTAGGAGTTTGGAGTTTGGAGTTTGGAGTTGACTAGCTGTTAGTTTGAGGGGGCTTTAGATAGTATTTGAAAAAACTATCTAAAGCCTTATTAGTTTTAGAAACTATATATTAATCTTATTTTTAATCTTTTCTTACGATTAATTTTAAACTATTGACTTTGATTTCCTTAGTACTATAATTTAAACTAAGTAAAATAAATTATGAAAGGATTGACACCATGGAAAAAGTAAAAAATATACCTTTTTCTCCTCCAGACATAACAGAAGAAGAAATAAATGCAGTAGTAGAAGTATTAAAATCAGGATGGATAACATCAGGTCCAAATTTAGCTAAGTTTGAAGAAGAAATAAAAGAATATTGTAAAGTAAATCATGCAGTTGCATTAAACAGTGCTACAGCAGCAATGGAGCTTATCTTAAAGGTTTTAGATATTAAAGAAGGTGACGAAATAATAACTACACCTTATACATATACAGCAACAGCAAGTGTAGCCCTTCATAGAGGAATTCTTCCTGTAATGTGTGATGTTGCAAAGGATTCTTTTTATATGGATTATGATAAGTTAAAGACTTTAATAACAGATAAAACAAAGGTTATTATGCCAGTAGACTATGCAGGTTATCCAGCAGATTATGATAGAATAAAGGGAATTTTAAAAGAACTTAATAGGGAAGATATAATCATTTCAGTTGATTCTGCCCATTCCTTTGGTGCTAGCTATAAGGGAGAAAAGGTAGGGGGACAATGTGATTTTCATTCCTTCTCATTCCATGCTGTTAAAAACCTTACTACAGCTGAAGGCGGCGCAATAACTTTTAATGATAATAATTTTGCTGGAAAAGAAGATTTATATAAGGAATTTAAATACACAGCTCTACATGGACAATCAAAGGATGCCTTATCTAAAATGCAGGCAGGAGCTTGGGAATATGATATACTTACAGATGGATTTAAGTGTAACATGACAGATATTAATGCAGCCATAGGAAGAGTTCAATTAAGAAGATATGAAGATATGTTAAAAATAAGAAAGGCTATTTTTGAAACATATACAAGAGTTTTAGAAAAAGAAGATTTCTCAATAATACCTCTATATAATGATAATGAAGGAACAGAAAGTTCTTATCATTTATATACTTATAGGGTTAAGGGCTTTAAAGAAGAGGATAGAAACTTGCTTATTAAGAAGCTTGCCGAAAAGGGAATATCAACAAATGTTCACTACAAGCCATTACCAATGTTAACTCTTTATAAGAATTTAGGATATAAAATAGAAGATTATCCTAATGCTTATGCTCAATATGAAAATGAAATTACTCTTCCAGTATATAGTACTCTTTCTTTAGAAGATGCTGAATATGTTGCAAAGGAAACAGTAAAGGCAATTAAGGAAATAATGAACTTATAATTTAAAAAGGAGCTTTTAAGCTCCTTTTTAAAATGAAATAAGATTAAATTTTATCAAATTTGTAGATAATTAAAAAAAGTTTATATAAGTAGGCAAATGTGGTAAAATATTAATATTGATTTTATTTAATATAAATGAAGAAGGAGATTATAAAAATGAATATACCTTTGATAGATTTAAAAGCACAATACAAGTCTTTAGAGGAAGAATTAAATAAGGCAGCTTTAGAAGTTTTATCTTCAGCTAAATATATAATGGGAGAAAATGTTATAGAATTTGAAAAGGAATTTGCAAACTATGTAGGAGTAAAACATGCAATTTCAGTTGGAAATGGAACTGATGCTTTAGTTTTAGCCTTAAAAGCTATGGGAATTAAAGAAGGGGATGAAGTAATAACAACACCTTTTACTTTCTTTGCAACAGCAGAAGCAATTTCAGCAGTTGGAGCAGTTCCAGTATTTGTAGATGTAGATAAAGAAACCTTTAATATAGATGTAACAAAAATTGAAGAAAAAATAACAAATAAAACTAAGGCTATTGTTCCAGTTCATATATTCGGTCAAGCAGCAGATATGGATGAAATAAATGCAATAGCCAAAAAGCATAATCTTTTAGTTTTAGAGGATGCTTGTCAAGCTATAGGTGGTAAATATAAGGGAAGAAATATTGGTACCTTAGGAGATGTAGCTTGTTTCTCATTTTTCCCAACTAAGAACTTAGGCTGTGCTGGAGACGGTGGAATGATAGTAACTAATAATGATGATATAGCTATTATTGCAAGAGCTTTAAGAACTCATGGAAGTGGTGAAAACGGTCAAAAAGCATACAATCTTCTAAATAATGTAACTGAAGAAGTTAAAACTGCAGAAGGAGCAGATGATACAGTATATAATCCATTAAAATACTATAATTACCTAATTGGATACAATACAAGATTAGATGCAATTCAAGCAGCCCTATTAAGAGTTAAGTTAAAAGAAATAGATAACTGGAATGCAAAGAGAAGGGAAATAGCGGAAATATATAACAAGGCTTTACAAAATTCAAGCTATGTAACTCCAGCTTGTAGAGAAGAGGTGGAACATGTATATCATATGTATATCCTTCAATCAGAAAATAGAGAGGAAACAATTGAAAAATTAACAAAGGCAGGAATAGCAACAGGAGTTTACTATCCAGTACCTCTTCATCTTCAAAAGGTATATAAAAATCTAGGATATAAAGAGGGAGATATGCCTGTGGCAGAATATTTATCCCATAGAACTTTTGCCATCCCGGTTTATCCTGAATTAACAAAGGAACAAATTGATTATATTTTAAAACACTTAGTTTAATATAATTTACAGTTTTAGCATTTAAATAATAAAATGAAATCTGTGCATGGTGAAAGTTAGAGAAAAGCAATATTTAGGAATTAGGAAGCTTCTTCATCATTAATTTTTATTGTATAACCTGCACTTCAAACAGAAAAAAGTTGTTCTCACTTTTTTCTTAATGGTGTATAATATTGATGTTAAAAAAATAACTAAGATTATTAAAATTAGTGAAAGAAATATTAAAATTTAAGGAATTTGAAATAATAAAAGGAAGATAAAGTGATACAATAAAGTTAAATAATAAAATAAAAGTAAGCAACAATAGAGACTTAAATAATAAAACATTATTTTTAACAATATAATTAGGCACTGTAAACAGTGGACTATACTGAATACATTGCACGCTTAACTGAATAAAGGGAGTGAAAACATGTCAGTTTTAAGAGATGAGTTATTAGAAAAGATTAAAAATAAAACTGCAAAAGTGGGAGTAGTAGGATTAGGATATGTAGGTTTACCTCTAGCTGTTGAAAAAGCAAAGGCAGGATATCAAACTATAGGTTTTGATGTTCAAGCTAAAAAGGTTGAAATGGTAAATAGAGGCGAAAACTACATTGGTGATGTTGTTGATGAAGAATTAAAAGATCTAGTTGAAAAAGGAATATTAAAAGCTACAACAGATTTTAGCTTTATAAAGGATGTTGATACAGTTTGTATTTGTGTTCCAACACCACTTGACCTATATAAGCAACCAGATTTATCATATGTGGTTAATTCAACTACAGATGTTGCAAAATATCTTCACAGAGGAATGTTAGTTGTATTAGAAAGTACAACATATCCAGGAACAACTGAAGAAGTATTAAAGCCAATTTTAGAAAGAGAAAGCGGCTTAAAATGTGGAGAAGACTTCTTCCTAGCATTCTCACCAGAAAGAGTTGACCCAGGTAATAAAGAGTATAATACAAAAAATACACCAAAGGTTGTTGGTGGATGTACAGAAGAATGTACAGAAGTAGCAGCTGCTCTATATGAAAATGTATTAGAAGGAAGCATTCATAGAGTTTCTTCACCTGCAGTAGCTGAAATGGAAAAGATTCTTGAAAATACTTTCAGAAATATAAATATTGCTTTAGCTAATGAAATGGCTATTTTATGTAACAGAATGGGAATAGATGTATGGGAAGTTATAGAAGCTGCTAAAACTAAGCCATATGGATTTATGGCATTCTATCCAGGTCCAGGAATTGGAGGACACTGTATTCCTCTAGATCCTTTCTACTTAGAATGGAAGGCAAAGGAATATGACTATCATACAAGATTAATTGAAACTTCAGGAGAAATAAATGATTCAATGCCAAACTTTGTTTTAGAAAATGTTATGAAGGTTCTAAACAAGGAAAAGAAGGCATTAAATGGCTCAAAAGTTTTAGTTATGGGATTAGCATATAAAAATGATATAGATGACTATAGAGAATCACCATCCTTTAAGGTAATAGAACTTTTAGAAAAGAATGGTGCAGAAGTTATAGTTAACGATCCATACTGCGAAGTAGCTAAGCATAATGGTAAAACTTATCATTCAGTTGATTGGAGAGAAGTTATTGATGCTGCTGATATAGTAGTAATTACAACAGCTCACTCAGCTTATCCATATGAAGAAATAGTTGAAAGAGCAAAACTTGTTTATGACACAAGAAATGCTACAAAGGACGTTGTAAATAATAGAGAAAAGATTTATAAATTATAATATTGAATTATAAAAAAGGATTTTGGAATTTACCAAAATCCTTTTTGTTTTATTTCCTAATAAAAGGGAAATAACTAGATATTCTTATAAATTACTTTTTTTGTTATTATTTAATTAAAGAAAGGGGAGAGAAATTATGATAGAGAATTTAAAAATTAAAATTTATGCGGATGGAGCAGATATAAATTCAATATTAAAGCAGTATAAAAAAGGAATAGTAAGTGGATTTACAACTAATCCATCTCTAATGAAAATTGCAGGAGTTTCAGATTATAGAAGTTTTGCGAAAAAAGTTTTAGAAAATATAAAAGATATGCCTATTTCTTTTGAGGTATTTGCTGATGATTATGAAACAATTATGAAGGAAGCTTTAGAAATTTCTTCTTTTGGAGAAAACGTTTTTGTAAAAATTCCAGTTATAGATACTAAAGGTAATTTTAATGGAAGAGTTATAAAGGATCTATCTGACAGGGGAATTAAACTTAATATTACTGCTGTTTTCACCTTTGATCAAGTTAAAAATATTTTAGGTGTTATAAATAAAGAGAGCAAAACAATAATCTCAATTTTTGCTGGAAGAATAGCTGATACAGGAGTTAATCCAGCTTGTATAATAAAAGAAGCTGTTAAGCTATCAAAAGATTATCCTAATGTTGAAATTCTTTGGGCAAGTTGCAGGGAACTTTATAACATAATTGAATCAGATAATCTTGGATGTCACATTATAACTCTTCAAAATAATCTTTTAAATAAAATAAATTTATTAGGAAAGGATTTAACAGAATACTCTATTGAAACTGTTAAAGATTTCTTTAGAGATGCAAAGAGTCTTGGATTTTCAATATTAGAATAGAGGGTTATTATGATAGAAAAATTATTAAATTCAGATTTAGTTGAAGTAGATGTTGAAGCTAAGAACTGGGAAGAAGCTGTTAGGGCAGCAGGGTTAGTTCTTCTTAAAAATAATAAAATAAAGAAAGATTACATTGAAGCCATGGTTAATACAGTAAAAGAAATGGGAGCTTATATTGTTATGGCAAGGGGAATTGCAATGCCTCATGGAAGGCCGGAAGATGGAGTAATAGAGAATTCCTTATCAATTGTGAAGTTAAAGAAACCAGTTATCTTTGGAAATGGAGATTTTGATCCAGTAACCTTAGTGTTTGCTATTTGTTCAAAGGATAATAAATGTCATATTGATTTTTTAAAGGATTTAAGTTTAATTTTTGATGATGAAACTTTGCTTGAAAAAGTAAGTAATTCAAAAAATAAGGAAGAGTTAAAGGAAGTTATCTTAGAAATTTATAAAGGATCAATGCTTTAAGGGGGAATTTAAAATGAAAATAATAACTGTCTGTGGAAATGGAATTGGAAGTAGTTTAATGCTTGCGATGAAAATACAAGAAATTTGTGAAGAACAAGGCATAAAGGTTCAGGTTGAATCAAGTGATTTGGCAGCAGCAACAGGAAAGGAGTGTGATCTTTTTGTAACTGTTAAGGAACTGGCAGCACATTTCCCTAAAGAAAAAACCCTGATAGTTAGAAGCTATATCAATAAAAAGAAGATTACAGAAGATGTATTAGAAGCGATAAGAACGAAAAGTATTGAATTAAATTAATTTTTTTAGGGGAGGGAATTTATGGAGTCTATTTTAAGTTTTCTAAAAGACGTTTTAAATCAACCGGCATTATTAATGGGTATCATGTCATTTATAGGTCTTATAGCTTTAAGAAAACCAGCTAATAAGGTTTTAACAGGAACATTAAAACCTATTCTTGGTTATTTAATGCTTAGTGCAGGTGCTGATGTTATTATTTCAAATTTAAGTCCTCTTGGAGAAATGATTCAAGAAGGATTTAATATTACAGGAGTTGTTCCAAACAACGAGGCAATAGTTTCAGTAGCTCAGAAGGTTCTTGGAGTAGAAACTATGTCAATTCTAATTGCAGGTCTTATAGTAAATCTTGTTGTTGCTAGATTTACTAAGTATAAATATATATTTTTGACTGGTCATCATAGTTTCTTCATGGCTTGTCTTTTATCAGCAGTACTTCAAACAGCTGGTTTTGAGGGGGGAGTTTTAATTGCAATTGGTGGATCCTTCTTAGGTCTTGTTAGTGCAATACTCCCAGCTGTTGGACAAAAATATACTTTAAAGGTTACTGATGGCGATGAAGTAGCAATGGGACACTTTGGAAGTTTAGGATATTATATTTCAGCTTGGATTGGTTCTAAAGTTGGCAAGGCAGAAAATAGTACAGAAAAAATTGAAATTCCTGAAAAGTGGAGTTTCCTAAGAGATACAACAATTTCTACAGCTCTTACAATGATGGTATTCTATTTGATTGCTGCTATTGCTGCAGGGGCAGACTTTGTTGCCGCTTTAACTGATGGTCAAAATATGATTTTATTTGCTCTTATGTCTGCAATGAAATTTGCAGTTGGTGTAGCTGTTGTTTATTCCGGTGTTAGAATGATTTTAGGAGATCTACTTCCAGCATTCCAAGGAATTGCAACAAAGATAATCCCAAATGCAGTTCCAGCTGTAGACTGTGCAGTATTTTTCACTTATGCTCCAACAGCAGTAGTAATTGGTTTTGTTTCAAGCTTTATTGGTGGAGTAATTGGAATGATAATTCTTGGACTATTAGGAGGAGTTTTAATTATACCAGGAATGGTTCCGCATTTCTTCTGTGGAGCTACAGCAGGTATTTATGGTAATGCAACTGGAGGAAAGAAGGGAGCCGTAGTAGGAGCTTTTGTTAATGGACTTTTAATAAGCTTCTTGCCAGCATTACTATTACCTGTACTAGGAAATCTAGGTTTTGAAAATACAACTTTTGGAGACTTTGACTTTGCTGTAATTGGAATTTTAATTGGAAAACTTTATGAATTTATAGATTCCTTTGGAGTTATAGCTTTGATTATAGTTTTAATCTTAGTGGTAGCAATTCCGAATTTCATAAAAACCAAATCTACTGTTATAAATAATCATTATGATGAATCTCTTTAATAATAGTTAACTTAGTGCAAGGCTTTTTAGCCTTGCTTTAAGTTGTTGTAGGAGGATTATTTTGAATTTAAGGTGTTTAGAAATTTTAGAAAATATTATTAATGAAAAAGAAATTTCAGCTACAGATCTGGCAGAAAGATTCAATGTATCTAAGAGAATGATTAGATATGATATTGATGAAATTAATTTTTTTCTTAAAGAAAATAATTTTAAGCAGATAGATAAAAAGCCTAATTCTCCTTTAAAATTTATAATATCTGAGGAAGAAAAGATTAGACTTAATAAGTTAATAAAAGAATTTAATGAAAATAAATATATTTTTTCTAATGAAGAAAGATTAAATATTTTAATTTATGAAATATTAAGTTCTAATAAAGAGTGTAGCTATTCTGATTTAATGGATAAGCTTAGAGTTAGTAAGACTACAATAAGTTCGGACATAAGAAAGGTTAAGGAATACTTAAAAAATTTTAATTTAAAAATAGTTAAGATATCAAATAAGGGCTTTATTTTAGAGGGCAGTGAAGCTTCTATTAGAAGGGCTATGAGCAGTCTGCTTAAGGATAATAATAAATATAATATTATTAATACTTTAGAAAAGCTTTATAATAATGAAAATAATATTAAAAATATAGATAAGTTTAATATAAGTTCTGAAAATTTATCTTATATTAAGCAATTAGTTCATGAAATTGAAGAAGAATTAGGAGTTTTTTCTGAAGAAGATTTTATGAACCTTGTAATAACTATTTTTGTTATCATTAGCAGGGGAAGTTTTTGTGAAGAATTTAATACTTTCGAAGATAAAGATTTTAATAAGAAATATAAAAGAGAATATAACTTTGCCTATTCATTAATAAGGAAAATAGAAGATAAGTTTAACATTAAGGTTAAAGAGCATGACATTAATATGATAACAAGTATTATTTTGGCTGGAAGTAAAAATGATAAGAATGCTTTTGCTTCCCAGGATTATTTTGAAGCTTGTTCAATTGCAGGAAAAATAATAGATTATTTTAAATTAAAACTAAAAGAAAATTTTAAAATGGATAATGTTCTCTATGAAAATTTTGTAATTCATATAAAAAGTTTAATTTTTAGACTTAGATATAATATTCAAAGTCAAAATCCAATTTTAGAAACTATAAAATCTAATTATAATGAAGATTTTATTGCTTGTAAAAAAGCCTGTGAGTTTATTGAGGAAAAATATAATACACCAATTTCAGATGATGAAATTGGTTATATAGTGATCTATATTAGAGCTGCTTTTCAAAACTTAGTGGAAGAAGAAAAGGAAGTTAAAAATATTATAATAGTTTGTGAAGGAGGATTTGCTACAGGAAGACTGATTGAAAGCAAAATAAGAAGAAATTTTGAAGTAAATATTGTGGCTCTAACTTCTATTCATAATTTAAATAAATATATTAAAAAGGAAAAAATAGATTTTATTATAACTTCATTAGATTTAGAGAGGGTTTTTAATATAGAAGTAATAAAGGTAAATCCTATTATAACAAAAGAAGATATGAATTTATTAAAAAATAAGCTTTTAATTAAAGAAAATAATGAGTTAGATTCTATTGAGGAAATTTTAAAAATAGTAGAAGAGAATTGTGTAATTATAAATAGGGAAAATCTTATTTATAAACTTAATAATTTTATTAAGGGAATGGAAATTAAAGAAGGTTATTTAAAGAATTTTTTAAATAAAGACTTTATTCAAATTAATTTAGAAGCTGATAATTGGATAGATGCAATTAGGAAATCTGCTTATCCACTTATTAAACATAAGATTATTAATAAAAATTATATTGAGGATATTATTGAGAATGTTAAGAATTTTGGCCCTTATATTGTAGTTGATGATTTAGTAGCAATTCCTCATTCAAAACCTAAGGAAAATGTAAATAATTATGGAATAACTATTACTACTTTTAAAAAAGGAATAAGTTTAGGAGAACATAAGAATGTTAGGATTTTCATAACCTTGGCAGCAAATCATAATAAAAATCATATTGAAATAATAAAGGAAATTATGTCTCTTTTTGATAAGGAAGAAAATCTATATAGAATAATTTCGGCTAAAAGCAAAGATGAAATTTTGACTTTTATAAATAGATTATAATTTATAAGCAATTATATAATTAATATAAGATCTGAAATTAGTTTTTAGTAAATAGGTGTTTTTTTGGCAAAATCCTTAATTTAAGGATTTTGCCTTGTTAATTATTCATTACAATCAAGCACAAAATGCTTAATAGCCTTTCCTACTCCGCTGTTATCATTTGTATCTGTAATAAAGTCAGCAGCTTCCTTAACTATATCAAGACCGTTTCCCATGGCAACCCCAATGCCTGCATAATTTATCATTGAAAGGTCATTTTCAGAGTTTTCAATAACTCCAGCCTTTAAAATATTACCTTCATAACTTAGGATTGCTTTATCATTATAGCCATTTTTAATAAAGGCACCATTAGAGGCAATAATTGGAGTATTAATTCCAATAAGGTCAGCATAATACTTAGCAGATAAATACATTCTTTTATAAACCAATAAAATGAAAAATAGTAGGGAAGCACGATTATTGTAGAAAAATGAATAATGAAAAATATGGAATATAGAACGTATGTTTGCTATAATAAAAATATAAAAGCTGAAGGGGGAGACGAATTTATGAAAGAACTATTAATCAAAGCAAAACAGGGGGACAAAGTATCAATGGAAAAACTACTTAATAAATTTGAACCCCTTATAAAGAAATCTTCAAAGCAATATTATATTAATGGCTATGAACAAGGAGATATTAAACAACTAGCCTATATGGCAACATTAAAAGCAATTAAAAGATTTGATTTAGAAAAAAGCAATTCCTTTCCTTTGTATGTAAAAAGAACTGTACAAAATTCTATATATAAGGAAATAAAAAAATCAAAAGAAATAATTAGCTATAATAAAGGGAATAGAGAAACAAAAGAAAATTCTGAAATAAAAAATATAGAAGATAAAAATGTAGAGCTGGAGGAAGAAATAATAAAAAAGGAAAGAAGGGAAAAACTAATTAACTTAATAAATAAAATGGCAAATGAGGAAAAGGAATTTATAAGAGAATTATTTATAGAAGAGAAGTCTCTAAAAGAATATGCGAAAGAAAAAGGTCTTAAATATCATCAGGTAGTTTATTTTAAGAAGAAAGTCTTACAAAAGATAGAGATAAAAGTTGGGGAAGGAGTAGCTAAGAGTTAAGGAATGATAATTAATAATATTAAATAAAAAAATAAGTGCCTAATAATGATTTGTAAACTATTATTAGGTACTTATTATTTTTTATACTAAATCTATATAGTTGAATACTATTAGGAGAAAACTCAAAAGACTTAGATTTCATTGGAGGATGTTAATTAAAAAGTTATTTAGCTTTTTAAGTGCTCTTTTTTTAAGGCAGCTTGCATAATAGTAATCCTTATTGTATTCCTTACAGTATTTCGTAAGATTAGGTCTTTCATTTTTTATAAATAAAAATTCAATTAATTCTTTTTCTTCATTATCTAGTTTTTCTAAAGCTAGATATAAGTTTTCATAAATAATATCCTGTAAAACAGTTGTTTCTACATTAGTCTTATCATCTATAATGCTTTCTTCTAGTTCAAGGCCATCATCATTTGGTTTATTTAAACTCAGCTCATCATTATATCTTATCTCGCTTCTGCATAAATACCTAAAGCCGTTTTTTATAGACCATAGGGCATAGGAGCTAAAGCTGCTAACATTTTTATTTATATCAAATTTATTTATTGCATTAAGTAAATTGACAATTCCAATTTGTATAAGATCCTCAAAGCTTCTACCATTGATAAAAATATTCTTTGCTTCCTTAACAATAAGTGGGTAATACATTTTTATTATTTTTTCTTTAGCATTATTGTCTCCATTCTTTGCTGAAATTAATAGCTCTCGCATATAACTTCCCCCCTCATTATAAAAACATTTCAATTAATAAATATACATTTTGATAGATTTTTTATAAGAAATTAATTAAAAATCGTAAGAAAAATTACTACAAAATACTACATAAACAAGAAAGAGTTTGTAAAATTTTTCTTTTAGAATTAAAAAAGAAATTAAAGATAAGCTAAAAGATACTAATATAAAGAAGATTTTTGTTAGTAAAACTAAGAAAATAAACTAATTATTTACAAGTTAAGGATATTGATATAAAGCTATATCCTGGAAATTTGCGTGAGTTTTTTTGCAAATTCGATATACAAAAATATAAAGAAAAATTATGCAGATAAAAAGTGTAAAACATAACCTTTTTCTTCGCTTATCTTTGGAATAATTAAAAATATGTATAGAAAATTAAATAAAGATAAAAAACAACTTGACATGAATGTCGAATTTATCGAATTTAATCAGAAATTGCAAAAAAGTTTTTTGGAATAAATTATAGAAAAGTTAATGAAATATGTTATAATTTTTTTGTCTTAAGAAAAAATTAATAAATTTTATTAATTTTTATCTATTACTATAAAAAATATAAATTTTTGTTGAAAATTAAATTAAAAGGTGAAAAGCTAGTATATTTAATGATATAATATGCCGGTAATACAAAATATTATTGGTTAGGAGGATTTAAAATTGGAAGAACAAGAAATAAGATTAGATGAGATATTTGATGCTCTAAAGAAGAGATGGTTTATGATTGTGTCAATAACATTAGCAGCAACAATAATATCAGCAGCTATAAGCTTTTTTCTAATAAAACCTAAATATGAAGCAAGTACTAAGCTTTTTATTGGTAAGGAAGAGGCAGAAAGTCAAGGTTACAATCAAAATGATGTAATAATGTATCAAAAACTTATGAAGACATATACTGAAACCATTAAAACTAAAGATTTAGTTGAAAAAGCCTTAGGAAGTTCAAATTTAGAAGTTGATACTAAGAGTGTATTAGAAAACTTAACAGTAACTTCCCTTGCAGACACTCAAATACTAGAAGTTAAATATAAAAGTATTGATCCAAATGAAGCGGCTACAATAATAAAAAAAGTAACAGATGAATTTATAAAAACATCAAAAAAATTAGTTCCTAATGGGAATATTCAAATAATAGAAAGTGTAGAAGTTCCAGATAAACCTGTAAGCCCAAATAAGAAAATGAATATTGCTATAGCTTTTGTCCTTGGCTTAATGGTTAGTGTAGGTCTAGCACTATTATTAGAATTCCTAGATAATACCTTTAAAACTAATGAACAGATAGAAAGAGAATTAGATATACCTGTAATAGGAACAATACCTCAAGTAAAGGAGGATAAGTAATGTTTATTTTAGAGAAAGATCCAAAATCTATAGCTGCTGAAAGTTATAGAACCTTAAGAACAAATATACAATATTCATCCTTTGATAAGGAATATAAAATTATAATGGTTACAAGTTCAGAAACTGGAGAAGGTAAATCCACAATAGCTGGAAATTTAGCCTTATCCTTTGCTCAAGATGGAAAAAGGGTTTTACTTATAGATTGCGATTTAAGAAAGCCATCCTTACATAAAAAGTTTAAAATTTCCAATCTTGTAGGTCTTTCCGATGTATTAATTGGAAAGGAAGATTTAAAAACTGCTCTTCATAGATACAATGAAAATTTAGTAGTTTTAACTTCAGGAAAACTTCCGCCAAACCCATCAGAAATGCTTTCATCTAAGGCAATGAGCAATTTATTAAAAGAATTAAAAAATGTTTTTGATTATATAATTTTAGATACACCACCTGTACAAGCTGTAACAGATTCTCAAATATTATCCACAAAGGCTGATGGAACGATTTTAGTTATAAGGGCAGAAAAAACTAAAAAAGACTCTGTTCAAAATGCCTTAGGCCTTTTAAAGAAGGTTAATGCAAATATAATAGGTACAGTTTTAAACGGAATAGAAAGCGGAAGGAATAAATACTACTACTATTATGGAGAAAAATAATTAAGTCAGTGCACAATGCACAGTACGCAGTGTACAGTTGTTAAAATAATTCAGAGTACCTGGATTATAAAATGTATTAAACTCTGCAAGAGTTTATTTATTAACTGTGAACTGTGAACTGAAAAAACCGGAGGTTTTTTAGTTATGGTTGATTTACATTCTCATATTCTTTGGGGAGTAGACGATGGTTCAAAATCTAGGGAAATGACTTTAAATATGTTAAATTTGGCTATAGAGGGAGGTACTAATAAAATAGTGTGTACTCCCCATTATATGCCTGGTTATTATGAATACACTTTAGATGAAATAAAAAAAAGACAAATTGATCTTAAAAAGTTGATTTTGGAAGAAGGTTTAGATATTGAAACTTATATAGGTCAAGAAGTTTATTATACAAATAATATTCTTGAAAATTATGAAAAGGGGTATATTGGAACAATAAATAATTCTAGATATATGTTAATTGAATTTGATATGAGAAGTTTTTCTTCTACAGAGGTTTTAGAAAACCTATATGAATTACAGTTAAAGGGAATTGTACCAATAATAGCTCATCCTGAAAGATATATTAAATTTATTAAAAAGCCTTCTTTAATAAATGATTTTATAAAAGAAGGCTTTCTTTTCCAGTTAAATATAGGAAGTTTGTTAGGTCACTTTGGAACAGAGGTTAAAAAGCTTGCTGAAAGCTATTTAAAAAATAAGATTTATTCTGCTATAGGTTCTGATGGACATAGGGATGAAAAAAGAACTACCAATATGAAAGAAGGAATAAAAATAATAGAAAAACTAGATGCTGATTATTTAAGATATTTAAATAAAAGCGGAGAAGCAATTTTAGAAAATGAAGAAGTTAAGTTTAGGGGAAGCTTAATTAAAGAAAAGAAGGGTATCTTCAGTATATTTGGCTAAAAGAGCCAAATATACTGAAGCAATAAAATAGTGAATTGGGAATTATGCACTATATAAGATTGGGGGGATGGTAATGGAAAGACTTCAAATTGAAGAACAGGAAATTGTCCAAGTTAGTAAGAAGCAAAATAATATTTATGAAGCCTCAAAAAGAGTCTTAGATTTTGTTGCAGCCTTGCTTGGATTAATATTATTAAGTCCAATTTTTTTAATAGTATCTATTTTAATAAAACTAGAATCAGAGGGTGAAGTTATATTTTCACAAACTCGCATTGGTTTAAATGGTAAGGAATTTAAAATGTATAAGTTCCGTTCAATGGTTAAAAATGCTGAAGAATTAAAAGTAAAATTAGCAGCGCAAAATGAAATGTCTGGACCAATGTTTAAAATGAAGGATGATCCTAGAGTTACTAAAGTAGGTAAGTTTATAAGAAAAACTAGTATAGATGAGCTGCCACAGCTTATTAATGTTTTAAAAGGGGATATGAGTTTAGTAGGGCCTAGGCCAAGTCTTCCAAAGGAAGTAGAAAAGTTTGAGCCTTGGATGCTTCAAAGACTTGAGGTGAAACCAGGACTGACATGCTACTGGTAGGTATCTGGAAGAAATAATATTGATTTTGAAGATTGGATGAAATTAGATTTACAGTATGTAGAAGATAGAAACTTTCTATTAGATTTAAAACTAATATTTAAAACCTTCTTTGTACTGTTTGGAGATAAGAATGCTTATTAGGTTATTTATGAATTATTTTTTAAGAAAAAATGTGTCTATAAGATTATAAAAATAAATGCTGAAGTAGATTATTTATATTAACTTGGATTCGGCAAGTAATGCCGAAAGGCATTGAAATTAAAGAAATTTTTGTTCAAAAAAATTAAAAGAAATCATCTCTTTTAAGTGTTAAAATATAATTGCAAAACCAAAACACAAAAGGGTGATTTCTATGAATAGTTTACAACAAAATCAAAAAAATTTAAAGAAGAAAATTAGATTTTTGAACATGAAAGCAAAATTTAATGATACGAAAGTTTCTTCTGTAGCAACTTTTTCTTATGTGGAATCCTTTAAACAAATAATAGGATTACCAACTATTTTAGAAAAAGGCGTAACCTATAAGAAGGCCGCTAATTCTACTTTTAATACTGCAGAAATTATAGAATACATGATTGATGCAAATATTCTTGGTTTCTCAAGATTTATGCACATTGAAACATTAAGAAATGATGAAGGATATAAAAAGTTTAAAGGTGTAGATAAATTACCCAGTGAAAAAGTATGTAGAGATCTCTTAAAAGCTTTACCAACAGAAACTTTAGAAGAATTAAGAACTATAAATAAAAAAATACTTGACTTAAAGTCTTCAACTGAAGATGTACGCGAGGTTTGTA
>NZ_JAHLPS010000077.1 GCF_018918055.1 Caproiciproducens sp. MSJ-32 | reverse complement strand
ACGCCGCCAGCGTTCGTCCTGAGCCAGGATCAAACTCTCACTAAAAAGTTTAATCTGTCTCAAATTTCTTTGAGTTAATCTTAGACGTTCAAAAGAATTGCTGGTTTATCTTTACTTAACTTATATTCTGTTCAATTTTCAAAGATCTTCTTTCAAAAAGCAAGTTTGTATTACTAATTTGAAATTTTATCGCCTTTAGGCGACTTCTTTATGTTATCATCATCTTAAACTCTTGTCAACATTTTTTTATTATTAATTTTTATTATTTAAATTGACTTGTTCGCAACGACGACATTGATTATTATATCATCACTTAATATTTATACTATTATACTTCTTCTATTTTTATTAAATTATTCATATATTTCTACAAAATATTCTATTTTTCTTCATATAACATATGTTGATACACCAGGAAAAGTTTAAGTTAATAAAGAATAATCTCCCTTTTTATTTTTCTATTAATATCTTCTATATATGCATTGTTTGCTAAAAAATAATTTATTATGATATAATATAACTTGTATTATTTAAAATATGCATCTATAGCTCAGTTGGATAGAGCGTTGGACTTCGAATCCAGTGGTCGGGGGTTCAATTCCCTCTAGATGCACCAAAATGATTCTGAATGCATAATGTACAATTAACTAAGAAACTCCTAGGCAAACCTAGGAGTTTCTTTCAAATATATATTTCTTTACAATTTATCAGGCTGATTATTAAAACAATTAATCTTATTATTTATTCAATATAAGAGAGTATCATAGCTGATATTGAATCTATCTTAATAACATTTCCTTCTATATTATATAGACCATTTTCATCAATTTTATCTTTATCCAATATAACTTTGAATTTATAATAATCTAATTTAACTTCTATAGGTCTCTTATTTCCATTAAATATTACAACTATCTTTCCTAAATCATCATTAACATTTTTACCGTTGGCAATATAAGCAACTACATTTCTATCATTAATTTCTCTTCCAAAATTTAAAAATTTTATATTTTCTCTTATTTCCTCTGCATTATTTAATTTAAATATTCTATGTTTTTTTCGCAAATTTATTAATTCTTTATAATAATTAAATACATCTAAATATTTTTCTTTTCTTTGCCAATCTATTTTATTAACATAATCAGGTGATTTGTAACTATTGTCTATAATAGTACCATCCTTCTCCTTTTTTGTTCTTAAAATCTCATCACCAGAATGAATAAATGGTATTCCCTGAGATGTCAATATTATTACTGCTGCAAGTTTATTTATTTTTATTCTTTCTTCTTCACTTAAGCCTTCTTCAACTAAACATATCTTATCCCATAATGTATAATTATCATGAGCTGATGTATAAGTTATTACCTGATATGGTTCATTAGCCCAAGGCCACTTTGAATACTTAACATTATTATAATCTATATCTGGATGATATACTGATGCTACTATTCCAAATTTCAAGCTTTCTTCGTAATTATCCCATCCATTTATGAAGCCACCTTCTCTTCCAAAAAATACTCCACCTTTTATAGCATCTCTTATATCATCACTAAAAACTCCTACTTGCATATCCTTTACTTTATTAATATTAAATTTTACAGCAGCTTTATCATAACTTAAAGCTGCTGAACCTCCAGTCCATCCTTCTCCATAAATTATTATATTTTTATTTATTTTGTCTAGTTCTCTTCGTATTTCAAGCATTGTATCTAAATCATGAAGTCCCATTAAATCAAATCTAAAACCATCTATTTTATACTCTTCTGCCCAATACTTAACAGAATCTAAAATAAATTTTCTTACCATAACTCTCTCAGATGCTAATTCATTTCCACAACCTGATCCATTTGAAAAGCCTCCATCTTGACTTTGTCTATAATAATATCCAGGAAAAATTTTATTAAAATTTGATTCCTCAGTATCGAAAGTATGATTATACACAACATCCATTACAACTCTAAATCCATTTTCATGGACTTTCATTATCATCTCTTTAAATTCCTTTATTCTAACTTCTCCCAAATAAGGATCAGTAGAATAAGAACCTTCAGGTACATTGTAATTTAAAGGATCATATCCCCAATTATATTCCTCTTCACTGTATTTTTCTTCATTAACAGTTTTATAATCAAAGACTGGCATTAACTGTATTGTATTAACACCCAACTCTTTTAAATGATCAAAACCTACTTTTATCGAACTATTTTTTAATCTTACTCCATCTTCTATTAATCCTTTATACTTTCCTCTTAAACTTTCCTCTAGACTTGAATTTAAATCTATAGTAAAATCTCTAACATTCATTTCATATATAATTGAATCTATAGGAGGATAATCAGGGATTTTATGCTCTTCCCAACCTTTTGGGTTAGTCTTCTCTAAATTAATTACCATTCCTCTTTTTCCATTAACCCCTACTGCCTTTGCATATATATCAACAACTTCTTTTTCTATTCCATTGATTGTAACTAAATAGTTATAATACTCTCCATCTAAATCTCCGCTTACTGCTATCTCAAAAATTCCCTTTTCTAATTTATTCATTGGAATAATTTCTATGAAATCTCTATTATAATCATACCCTTCTTTCCCATACAGTTTTAATTTTATACTTTCTGCTATTGGAGACCAAACCCTAAAAACAGTTTCTTTCTCTGAATAGATCGCCCCTAAATCACCATCAAATTTATATAAATCATTAAATTCTCTTGAGTTAAAGTCCATATATATCCCTCCTTTGTACTTACATTATAATATATCTATTATTCATTATTAAATTATAACATTTTTGTATATTTTTGCAAACATTGTATTCAAATATTGTTTTAATATAACAAAATTATTATTAAATAATATAGATATTTTTTTTGATATAATAAAACATAAATTTTTTTATTATTTTGCAACATTTTTATATCTTCATTTGTTTTTAATATGAGAGAGGTGATTTAATTTGAAAAACTCTTTGTTGCGTGCGGACAAGGAGTTCATTCAAGTTTATAACAGCTATTTTGAAACTGTATACCGAGTATGCCTTATGTATTTAAAAAATATTCAAGACACCGAAGATGCCGTACAAAGTACATTTATTAAATTTTTACAGTACAATGGAACTTTTAATAATCAAGAACATATTAAGGCATGGCTTATCGTTACCGCATCAAATACCTGCAAAAATTTTCTTAAACATTGGTGGAGAAAAAATGTTGATATAGATTCCCTTCAAGAACAGCTTACAATTTCTAATAATGAAAATAAGTATATATTTGAAAAAATAATGAATTTGCCCCAAAAATATAAACTTATTATATATCTTTATTACTATGAAGGTTACAAACTTAAAGAAATAGCTGAAAAACTAAATATGAATGACTCTACAGTTAGATCATATCTTCGCCGCAGACGAAATCTACTTAGAGATATTATTATTTACTTTATCCTTATCATTTGTTGGATGTACAGGAGAAAAAGCTGCTAGCGGAAATAGTACAATTGATGAAAGCTTAGAAAATATAATGACAAAACTTTATGATGATCTAGATGAAGATCTTGGAGAGCTTGTTACAACAGAACTAACAAAGGAAAACTTATCTTATTATTTAGGCATTAATGAACTTGACTTTGAAGAAGGCCTTGCTTCTGAACCAATGCTTTCAACTTCTGCCCACTCTGTAGTACTTGTAAGAGTTAAAGATTCTGTAGATATTGAAAAAATAAAAAATGATATAAAAGAAAATGTAGATCCATTTAAATGGGTTTGTGTTGGCGTTGAAAAAGATAAAATAGTTGTTGAAAATATAGGAAATTTAATATTGCTAGTTATGGACAATAATTATTCAGAAGACTTTAAAAATATATTCCTAAGCTTAAAAAATTAATAATAACACAATAAGGGGCTGTCGTAGATAGCCCCTTTAATGAAAGGAGAACCATGGTATTTTCAAGCATATTCTTTTTATATTACTTTCTTCCAGCAGTTATAATATTATATTTTATTATTCCCTTCAATTTTAAAAATTACATCTTATTTTTATTTAGTATCTTTTTTTATTTTTATGGAGAACCAAAATATACTCTTCTACTACTTCTATCTTCCTATATAAATTACAGCCTTGCTTTAGCTATTGATAAATCTACAAATATAAAAATCAAAGGAAGATATCTTATTATATCAATGATAATTAATCTTGGAATGCTTCTTTATTATAAGTATTCTAATTTTTTTATAGAGAATATAAACTTTTTATTTAACTCCAATATTAAATCACTCCAAATTATTATGCCAGTAGGAATAAGTTTTTTTACTTTTCAAGCTATCAGTTACATTATTGATGTATATAGGGGTGATGTTAAGGCTGATACAAGCTTTATATCATTTTCTACATACCTATGCTTATTCCCACAGCTTATTGCTGGTCCAATAGTCAGATATAGTACTATTCATAAGGAATTATTTAATAGAAAACACTCTTTTGAAATGTTTGCATTAGGTGTTAGAAGATTTATCATAGGCTTATCTAAGAAAGTTCTATTAGCAAATGTTCTTGGCAAATTTTCTAAAAAATTATTAAGCCTAAATGAGATGAGTTCTTTATCTTATTGGGCTATCGCTATTGCTTTCACCTTACAAATTTATTTTGATTTTTCAGGTTACAGCGATATGGCCATTGGCATGGGCTTAATATTCGGCTTTAAATTTCTTGAAAATTTTAATTATCCATTTATTGCATCTTCTATAACAGACTTTTGGAGGCGCTGGCACATTTCCCTTTCTACTTTATTTAGGGATTATGTATATATACCTTTAGGTGGTAATAGAGTTTCGAAACTAAAATGGATAAGGAATATATTTATAGTTTGGTTTCTTACAGGTTTCTGGCATGGTGCAAGCTGGAATTTTATAATATGGGGATTATATTTTGCAATTAAAAGCTATGGAAGAATATTATTAATAGCAATAATATTTTTATAAAAGGGGATAAAGTTTATAAAATCGATTATCCATTGAATAAAAAAAATCTAGAAGGCTTTGCAAATAAAATGAATTCCATTTATCAAAAACATCTTAAAGGAATGAAAGTCTATTACAGTATAATTCCAGATAAAAATTATTACCTATCATCAAATGAATATTTAACTCTTGACTATGACTATCTATTTAATTATATAAAATCAAACTTAAATAACATGGAATATATCGATATCACTAATTATCTAAATATTGATTCTTACTATAATACAGACCTTCACTGGAGACAAGACAAACTTATTCCTATAGTAAAACTACTATCAGAAAAGATGAATTTTAAAATTAATGATGTGAATTATACTAAAAACACTTATTATCCTTTTTATGGATCATATTATGGATATACCGCAATAAATATAAAAGCTGATACATTAACTTATTTAAATAATTCTACAATAGACGCAGCAATAGTTAAAAATTATAATAATTCTATTAGTTCAGTTTATAATCTTGATAAACTTGATTCCTATGATGTTTTTTTATCTGGTGCTACACCCTTTATTGAAATTACAAATACTAATAATAAAAGTGGTAAGGAGCTCATAATATTTAGAGACTCTTTTGGAAGTTCCCTTGCTCCCCTATTAATAGATAGGTATTATAAGATAACCTTGATTGATTTAAGATATATTAGTCCTTCTTTGTTAGAAACTATAATTAAATTTAATAATCAAGATATACTTATTTTATATAATACACTTATTATTAATAACAGCTCTATAATAAAAAATTAAATTCTCTTTTAAAATGATAATTTAAACCTAAGGGCTTCATGCCCTTTTTCTTTTGTATACAAAAAAAAGACAACTTAAATTATTAAGTTGTCTTTTTTTGGAGCGGGTGATGAGAATCGAACTCACGTAACTTGCTTGGAAGGCAAGGGCTCTACCATTGAGCTACACCCGCATATTTGGAGCGGAAGACGGGACTCGAACCCGCAACATCCACCTTGG
>NZ_JAHLPS010000109.1 GCF_018918055.1 Caproiciproducens sp. MSJ-32 | reverse complement strand
AAGTCTAGTGCGTCTGCCAGTTCCGCCACATCTGCATTTTTTGGTGGCTTACCCGGGAATCGAACCCGGCACACCTTGATTAAAAGTCAAGTGCTCTACCAACTGAGCTAGTAAACCACGTTGGCTGGGATAGCAGGATTCGAACCTGCGCATACCACAGTCAAAGTGTGGTGCCTTACCGCTTGGCGATATCCCAGCGATGGGGTGGACGATGGGACTCGAACCCACGACAACCAGTGCCACAAACTGGCGCTCTACCAACTGAACTACGTCCACCATTATGGTGCGTGTTAAGAGATTCGAACTCCTGGCCCACGCCTTAGAAGGGCGTTGCTCTATCCAGCTGAGCTAAACACGCTTATGGAGCGGGTGATGAGAATCGAACTCACGTAACTTGCTTGGAAGGCAAGGGCTCTACCATTGAGCTACACCCGCTTATTCAATTTAGTGGTCGGGGTGACAGGGATTGAACCTGCGACCTCATGGTCCCAAACCACGCGCGCTCCCATCTGCGCCACACCCCGAGGTTATGGTGCGTGTTAAGAGATTCGAACTCCTGACCCACGCCTTAGAAGGGCGTTGCTCTATCCAGCTGAGCTAAACACGCTTATTCCTCGAAAGAACATTAATTATTTTATAATACATTTTGTCGTTTGTCAACATATTTTACTAAATTGTTAATGGAGCGGGTGATGAGAATCGAACTCACGTAACTTGCTTGGAAGGCAAGGGCTCTACCATTGAGCTACACCCGCTTATTCAATTTAGTGGTCGGGGTGACAGGGATTGAACCTGCGACCTCATGGTCCCAAACCACGCGCGCTCCCATCTGCGCCACACCCCGAAGACTTATTATCTCTCGACGACAAAAATTATTCTACAATAGCTTTTTAAATCCGTCAATACATTTTTTAAAATTTAATTTATATTATAGATTTTTAAAGCAATTATAAGAAAAGAGGGTATATTTTTTTATTTTGAGGAAAAGCCAAAAATTATGGCAGTATTTTTTGTAAATATATGTCGTATTTTTTATTGTCTTTAATTTCTATAAAAGCTATTGTCTTATTATTTCTATCATAAGGTAATGAAACACTTCCTGGATTTATTAATGTGATGCCATTATATTCGTCTATAATAGCCTTATGAGAATGTCCAAAAGTTATAATATCTGCTCCTAATTCTTTACCCTTAAAAAATATCGTATTATATTCATATTTTACATTATATAAATCCCCATGAGTAATAAATATTTTCACCCCTAATACATCTATAATCATTTCTTTTGGATATCTTCTTGAAATATCACAATTTCCTCTTACTGCATATACTTCCCCTTTGAAATTTTTAATTAATTGTTCTGTATCAGGCGCACCATCTCCACAATGTATTATTATATCAACATCTTTCAAATATTTTTCCACTAGTCTCACAACTTGTGTATCATAATGCGAATCACTCATAACTAGAATTTTCATATTTTCCTCCTACAAAAGCCCCTTTATAGTTTGTATAACTTTCCTTAAAGCTATTCCTCTATGTGAAATTTTATTTTTTTCCTCCATTGTCATCTCTGAGAAAGTTTTATTATAGGGTTTATAGAAAAATAAAGGATCATATCCAAAACCCCCTTCTCCTCTTCTTTCTTCTAATATATATCCTTCTACAGATCCATTCACTCCTAAATATTTTTTATCTCCATATACTAAGGATATATGACATACAAATCTTGCTCTTCTCTCCTCAAAAGGAACTCCTTGAAGCTTCTTTATAAGCTTCTCATTATTCTTTTCATCATTTCCATTTTCTCCAGCATATCTAGCTGAATAAACTCCTGGTTCACCATTTAAGTAATCTACTTCTAAGCCAGAATCATCAGCCATAACAATAAAATTGTTCTCTTTAATTTTTATCAATTCATCATATATTTCTTCAGCCTTTTTTCTTGAGTTTTCCTCAAAGGTTTTTCCATCCTCTTCAACTTGTATATCTATCCCCATATCTTTTAAAGAAAATACTTCTATCTCAAGATCCTTTAATAACTCCTTTATTTCTTTTATTTTTCCAGAATTATTACTTGCTAATACTAACTTTTTCATAATTAATCTCTTCCTCCTGTACCAATCCAAAGGGAATCCATCTTTAGAGCATCTTTTTGTATTTGTACCATTTGCTTAATACCTTTTTGCGCTAAATCAAGAAGTTCATCTAAATCCTTTCTATTAAAAGGTGCTTGTTCTCCAGTCCCTTGTATTTCTATAAATTCACCTTCATCTGTTGAAACTATATTCATATCAACCTTGGCATTAGAATCTTCTTCATAACATAAATCTAAAACCTTCTCTCCCTTTACTATACCTACACTTACAGCTGTAACAAAATTTCTAATTGGATACACTTCAAAAGCTTTTTCCTTATGCAATTTATTTACAGCATCTACTAAGGCTACAAAAGCACCACTTATTGCTGCAGTTCTTGTTCCACCATCCGCTTGAATAACATCACAGTCAATCCATATAGTCTTTTCCCCAAGAGCTTTTAAATCCATAACTGATCTTAAAGCCCTTCCTATTAATCTTTGTATTTCCATAGTTCTTCCATCTACTTTTAATTTAGCTATATCTCTGACCTTTCTTGTAGCTGTTGCTCTTGGAAGCATATTATACTCAGCTGTTATCCACCCTTCTCCTTTACCTTTTAAAAAGGATGGCACCTTATCTTCTATAGAGGCAGTACATATTACTTTAGTATCTCCAACTTCTATTAATACAGAACCTTCTGCATACTTTGTATAGTTTCGTGTTATTTTAGTGGCCCTAACTTGATCATTTCTTCTTCCATCTGCTCTCATTTCTTTACCCACCTTTCTTAATATTCTAAAAATTTATGCACTATTTTAATTTCTTCTTCATATTATTAATATAAGGATTAATGAAGAGGTGAAAAATTTGCGATATATTGGACCATTTTTTAGAATGAATAAGCTATCCCCAAAAGAAATAACAGGCCAACTTTTTCACTTATCAAAGGAGGCTTTAAAAACTATTGTTTTAGAATCAAAATGTGGGATAGTTGATTCAATAAAAAGATATAAAAAAATATCATCTAACATTGATATTACCACATCAGGTAATTTTTCTCCACTACTATGTTTATATAGAAAATCTTCTCCAAACTATATTCATAGTAAAAATTATAATGGATTTGATGAAGAATCCTTTAAAAAAGATATTTATCCAATAACTAATGCATTAATGACTACAAGTATGCTTAATTTAAGTACTTATTATTCAAAATTTAAAGATGCCGATGAAAAGTTATTTTCTTATTCAGAAATATATAAAAAACTTGCAAGAGAACAACTAAATTTTTATTCTTCAAACTTAAGAAATACCGAAGGCGTATTTGTTGAAAAGAGAAATTTATCTGAAAATAATTATAAGGAATTTAATTTAAGCAATAAAAACAATAAATTTAGATTTTCTGATCAAGCTTTCATGATGGTTGCTTATAATTTATATTCAACTTTATTTAGTGATGATGATATATCTAAAGATTTCGAAAGATTTGCTGAAGAAATATTGCAAGTACTTATTGAATTTAAAAATAAAATCTATGAAACCTCCTTTGAAGAAATATCCAAAATTTTATTAGCTGTTAATATTTATTATAGTAACTCACTAAATGAAGAAGCTAAAATATTAATAGTTGATTTAACTGATTACTTAATAAATAAATTTGAGGAAAAAGATTATTATGTTGATTCTTTAGATTACTCTGCCTTATTTGCTATAAATTTGATGTTTTCCTTTAAACATACTCAAATGATAACATTTAAAGAAAAAGCTCAAGAAATTATAAATAAACTAATTTCTTTATATGATGAAGAAAAAGAAATGTTCCTAAAATTATCTAGCAAAAAAGAAGTTAAATATTCAGCTTTTGATATTACCTTCTACTTCTTAGCAATATTTTTATACTCATCTGATTTTACTGAAGATAATGAATATAAAGATATGATGTCATCCTTGTATAAAAAATTATTTATAAATTCAGGCTTAATTACATGTTGGCCAGAAGCACCTACATTAGATGATGTTGAAAGATATAGAGGCTTAACTCTAAAAGCTGCTGATATGTTAGAAGAAAACTTCTTTAGGCCTTCAACTACATCTACTCCAAATAGTCTAGGTGTCGCACCAATTTTTAATAAGAGTATAACTTACTCTAAAAAAAGGGATGAATTTTCAATTTCAAGCTCATCTTTTAATAGTTTTAGGAATATGTTCATAAATAATCTTATAATCTATTTATTTAAAGATTCTTTCATGAGAGAAATGGGACTTTTACCTGAAGATCTTGAACTTAATAATACTGAGTATAATAATGATTATTCTACTGAAGATAATGCTAATGAAAAAGATTTTGAAAGAGAGGAAATAAATAATATTAATAATAATGAAAATCCAACTATCGAAACTTTATATTTAGGTTAGTACTAATTTCTATAAAATATAATAAAATCATAAAGACTATTATTAGTCTTTATGATTTTCCTATTTTACCAAAGTCTATATTTCCATGTCCATCAAAAACAATATTTTTAACTTTGCTGTTTACAGCTATATTATTATTGTAAAATACTAATGGAAGTATTTTATAATTATTATAAAGATTTTCTTCTATACCCTTAAATATCTCTATTCTTTCCCCTTCATTTTTTGCATTTGTCAATTCTTCTCGATATTGAGAAGGTATTAAATTTATAATTTTATTATACTCTTCAGTATTTCCCATACCTGTTATATCACCTTTTATAAGAGCTATATTATAATAATTAGCATCTTTAATTGAACTCATTTCCTCTTCTGTTAACAGCTTATAAGATATATCTATATCTGTATTTTCATCAAAATAATTTAAAATATATTCACATATTTCTTTATTTTCTGTAAGAGCTTCAGCTACAATAACTAATCCTTTAACTTTTGTTTCCTCACTATTTAAATTCAACATAACTTTTCTTGCCTGCATTTTTAATAGATCTTCCTTATCTTGTCTAAAATAACTTCCTTCTGCTAATTCTAAAAATTTATTATTTTCTAATTGATATTTTTCCATGGCATTATTTAATTTAGAATATATTATTTTTTTATCTTCTATTGAAAGAGAATCGGAATTTTCATTAAATATCACATATAGACCATTATTAGAATCCATAGTTATTAATTTATTTTCATCATTTAATCTTTCTAATTGACTTTTAGGTGGATTAATAACTATATCTCTAGCCCCAACTTCAAAAGAAGCCATTGCTATTTCTTCTTCTTCATTTAATATTATAGTTATAGATTCAGATAAAGATTTATCTGATTTTTCATTTCTTTTTAACATTAATTTATCTTCACTAATATTAGAAATACTATAATTTCCTGAATATATTAAATCATCATAACTATTTTTTATATTTTCCCATAACAAAACATTTTTTCTGATCCTATATTGTGGTTTACTTAATTCTTCAATAAATTTATCATCCTTGGAATTTAGCCTAAATATAACATTATTCTCTCCTATTGCAATTCCTACATCCTTGCTAAAATCACCATAACCTTCTCTAAATTTTTTAGCCCCATATACATTTAATATGGCTTCAATATTTTCTTCTGCTTCTTCTGTAATAATTTCTCTAAAAAAAGCCATTACATCCTTTGGAGTTATAGGAGTTCCATCACTCCAATATATATTAGATTTTAATTTAAAATCATATTCTAAGCCATCATCCCTTATTTCCACCCCTTCAGCTAAAGAAGGTACTATATTATTTGAAGAATCTAACTCAACAAGTCCCTTGCTTGTTGCACATATAATATCTTGAATTCTAGTATCTAAACTTCCAACTTCCTTTAAATTATTAAAAAATAATGGAATTGAATATGTAATTTCACTTTTATTTTCTACTTTTTCTTCCTTTGAAATTTCTATAAAACCTATTAAAAAGGCTACAATTGATATTGTAAGCAGTGAAACTAGTACTATTTTTTTCATTATATCACTCTCCTTACTTTCTATTTAAATTATAGACATTAATTAAAAATATTAATCTAACTAATTTGCATCAATATTTTTTTATTTTATTGGGACAATAATTACTGAGGTGATATTAATGAAAAATAAAATAAAAATATTAAAATTTATTTCATTATTAACATTTTCTGCTTTAATATTATTCCCAGCTAAAACATCACTTGCTCTAAAAAATGGAAAAAATAAATTTATCTTAAAACCTCTACCTTATAATTATGATGCCTTAGAACCTTACATTGATACTGAAACAATGAAACTTCATCATGATAAACATCAAAAGGCATATGTTGATAATTTAAACAAAGCCCTTGAAAAATATCCTGAACTTTATTCTAAAGGCTTAGAAGGATTATTAACAGATTTGAATTCTTTACCAAAAGATATTAAACAGGCTGTAATAAATAATGCTGGTGGAGTCTATAACCATGAGTTTTTTTTGGTCCATAATGTCTCCTACTCATAATCAGGAACCTAAGGGAGACTTATTAAAGGCAATCGAAAATAATTTTGGCTCCTTTGATAAATTTAAAGAAAAATTCAAGGAAGCAGCTTTATCTAGATTTGGTTCAGGATGGGCATGGCTAGTAAAAGATAAAAATAATAAATTATCAATTATTAGTACAGCAAATCAAGATAGCCCAATTTCTTCTGGCTTAAAGCCAATTATAGGAATAGATGTATGGGAACATGCTTACTATTTAAAATATAAAAATGAAAGAGGAAAATATATTGATAATTGGTGGAATGTTGTTAACTGGGAACAAGCAGAAGAGAATTTTACAAAGTAAAATTAAGTGTTAAGTGTGAAGCGTGGAGTTTGTAGTTAATATGCTAAAAAATGAGTTGTTTCATAAATTAATAATGAAACAACTCATTTTTATATTACTTTATGTTATAAAATATTTATTTCTTGAAAAATTAAACTCCACACTCCTAACTACTAACTACTAACTACTAACTACTAACTAAAATATAGTGTTTTGTTCTTCTTTATCAAATATATGAAACTTATTTGGATCAATACCAAACTCTATAGTATCTCCAATATTATAATCAGCACCATCCATAGATTTAATTATAAGATTTGTATTATCTTTCTTAACATGTATATATGTTTCAGCACCTAAGTTTTCCTTTAATTCAACTTCTCCAGTAAATTTGATTATTCCATCTCTAGCTAAATCTTCTTTTGTATGATATAAGTTTTCTGGTCTTATTCCAACTATAACCTCAATATTTTCTGCATTTCTTTCCTTGATAGCTTTAACTTTTTCTTCTGGAAGCTCTACTAATTTTTCAAATATTTTAACATATTGTTTTCCATTTTCAACTACATTTTGTCCATAAGTCATATTCATTTGAGGACTTCCTATAAAACCTGCAACAAATAAATTTGCTGGATGATTATATATTTCTTTTGGAGTTGCAACTTGTTGTATCACGCCATCTTTCATTACAACTATTCTTGTTCCTAAAGTCATAGCTTCTGTTTGGTCATGGGTAACATATATAAAAGTTGTGTTTAACTTGTTATATAATTTTGATATTTCTACTCTCATTTGCACTCTTAATTTTGCATCTAAGTTTGATAATGGCTCGTCCATTAAGAATACTTTCGGATTTCTAACTATGGCTCTTCCCATAGCAACTCTTTGTCTTTGTCCTCCTGATAATGCCTTTGGTTTTCTATCTAAAAGATGTTCAATATCTAATATTTTTGCTGCTTCCCTAACCTTTTTATCTATTTCATCTTTTGGTAATTTTCTTAATTTTAATCCAAAAGCCATATTTTCATATACAGTCATATGTGGATACAAAGCATAATTTTGGAATACCATAGCTATATCTCTATCTTTAGGTGCTACATCATTTACTAATTTACCATCTATATATAGTTCACCACCAGATATTTCTTCTAAGCCAGCTATCATTCTTAAGGTTGTTGATTTACCGCATCCTGATGGTCCAACAAAAACTATAAACTCTCTATCTTCAATATCTAAATTGAAATTATCAACAGCCTTAAACCCATTCTCATATACCTTTGTAACATTTTTTAATTTTAAACCTGCCATATTGCCTCTCTCCTTAATATTTATTATTTATATTACAGTAACACACTAATATCGTTTACATTTTTAATTATATTTCTTTTAAACTCCTTTTCAATCTTTTAATAAGTATTTTATATTTTTTCTAACTTTATTACTAATAAAATCATAATTTTATTGTTAAAAGTTACAACTTTTTAATTCTAATTTTTTTAATATTAAAAGACTTTTATACATATTAACTATGCATAAAAGTCTTTAACTTACTAAATTATTAATTCCTTCTTAATCGGTACTATATAATATTTATTACTGATAATCTATGAAGAGCTCTTGTTGCCATAATATATTTTATTAAATTATCTGTATCTTTATCAAAATTCACAATAATAACTGCATCAAATTCTAAGCCCTTTGCAAAGTATGATGGTATTATGACTTTTCCACCTTTATATATTATATCTTCGTTCTTGAAAGCAATTATATTTGTGCGCTTTTTTAATTCTGGAGCTATTATTTCTAAATCATTTTTATCTTTAGTTATAATTGCAATATTTTCATATTTTTCCTCTTCATAATCTTCTAATAGGTTTAACAATACCTCTATTAAATCCTCTTTATCTTCCTTTGGTACTGATGTCTCTAAAACATCAAATTCTCCCTTTCTTACAAAAGGAACTACAGAATTTTCATCAATGAACTTATTTGCATATTCCATAATTTGATAAGTTGATCTATAACTTTTGTTAAGTTCAAATAACTGATATGAATCATCAAATAGATCTTTTAATCTAAGCATCGCTGGTATTTCCTCTGCCTTTACTAATCTTTGATTTGTATCTCCAACAATAGTATAACTTCTACAACCTGTAAATTCTTTTAATACAATAAATTGAAGCATATTAAAATCTTGAGCTTCGTCAATAACTATATGCTTTATTTCAGTACTTGATTTTTTTCCTTCAAGTTTAATCATCAAATATAAAATTCCAGCTAAATCTAAATATGATAATTCATTTACTTTCATAAAGTTCTTATATATATCTATAACACTTTCGTTTTCTATCCAAGATGAAACTTCCTCTTTAGATTTTATAACTTCACTGATAATATCCCTTATTGCTAATCTTCTTCTATATTCGATATTATTTTCTTGTATTTTTAATTCATCTTCTGTTAATTTTTCTCTTTCCTCTTTAGCTCTTAAATTTATTTTTCTTACTTCTTCATCTCTTCTATCTTTAATTTTTGAAATAAGCACTCTCTTTATTTTTTGATTTCTTCTAAATATAGGCATGTATTCATAATATTTATTAAATAACTCTTTTATTTCTTCTTCAGAAACAATTTCTTCCTTCATAAAGTTAACAGATTTTATATTAAAATAATTGTCTTCTATATCTTTAACTTTTTTATCTAATTCTTTAATAAATTCTCCAGAAGATTTATATTTTATTTCTTTTATAACTTCTTCATTTCCATTTAATACTTCTTCCAAATAAGAGATTTGAGTTTTAATAGGTTCATTTAAACCAATTTCCTTATAAATATAAGAAATAAAAGTTTCATTTGCTACAGCTGTTTCTCCTAAATTAGGAAGAACTTCTGATATATAATCCATAAATATATCATTTGGTCCTAAAATAAGAACTTTATTTTCTAATTGCTTTCTAAAATTATACAATAAATATGCCACTCTATGTAAAGCAATAGTAGTTTTTCCGGAGCCTGCAACCCCATTAACTACAACTACTTTATTTCTATCAGCTCTAATTATCTCATCTTGTTCCTTTTGTATTGTAGTTACTATATCTTTTAATTTTTCTCCCGATTTTGAAGATAAAACTAATTGTAATATTTCATCTTGAATATTTAAATCTGAATCAAAATAACCCTCTAATTTCGATTTCTTAATTATTAGTTGTCTTCTTGATGCTATTTCTACATCAACTTCTCCTACAGGAGTTTTATAATTAGCCTTTCCTAGCATACCTTTATAAAATAAAGAAGCTACAGGAGCTCTCCAATCTACTATTACTGGCTCAAAACTTTCATCTTTATTAAGTCCATATCTTCCTATATATATTTCTTCTAAAATTCCATCTTCTATAAAGCCAATTTTTCCAAAGTAAGGTGTTTCCTTTAATTTTACTAATTCTAATAGTCTTTTATCAATTGTTCTATATAATTCCTCAACGATATATTTTTCATGATCAAAGTACTCAATAATTCTATCTTCATCATCTTCATATTCTTCTATAAACTTTTTTCTATTATCTACAATCTGTTTTGAAACTTCTTTTCTCTTTTCTATATATTTAATTGTTTCTTCATTTATAACATCTAAGGTATCCTTTAGCTTTTCTTCTTCTTTTAAAAATTCAAATTTATCCAAGGTTAATCCCCCTTTAAAATTTTAATGCTTTTTAATTAATAAAGAGTGTAGCAAATTATTACCAACACTCTCTATTGTATTATTAATCCTCTACAAATTCTTGTTTCTCTTCCTTATTTTCCTTATTCTTTTTATCCCTTAATTCTGGATACTTTTCATAAACAAACTCCATAAATTCGTCGCCAAATATAGTTTCCTTCTCTAATAAATATTCAGCTATCTTATCTAAAAGATCTCTATTATCTTCAAGAAGTTTTATAGTTTTTTCATGACAAGTTTTTATAATTCTTAAAACTTCCTCATCTATCATGCTAGAAGTTTGTTCACTGCATTCCCTTACAGCTCTTCCATCTAAATATCTATTTTGTATAGATTCTAGAGCCATCATATCAAACTTTTCTGTCATTCCATAGATAGTTACCATACTTCTAGCAGTTTTTGTTGCTCTTTCAATATCATTAGAAGCTCCTGTAGTAATCATATTAAATACTACTTCTTCTGCGGATCTTCCACCTAACATAACCATTATTTGATTTATTAATTCTTCTTTTGATACTAAATATTTTTCTTCTTCAGGTAGCTGCATAGTGTATCCTAAAGCTCCCATAGTTCTTGGAACTATTGTTATTTTATGAACTGGATCCGCTCCTTCTAATAAAGCTGCAACTAAAGCATGCCCTACTTCATGGAAGGCAACGATTCTTTTTTCTTTTGCTGATAGTATTCTATCCTTCTTTTCCTTACCAGCTATTATTACTTCTACAGCTTCTCTCAAATCTTCTTGCATTACTACATTTCTACCTTGTTTAACAGCTCTTAAAGCAGCTTCATTTACCATATTGGCTAAATCTGCACCTACAGCACCAGGTGTACTTTTTGCTATTTCTTCAAGATTTACATCTTCTCCTAATTTTACATCCTTTGCATGTACCTTTAATATATCTATTCTTCCCTTTAAATCTGGTCTATCTACTATAACTCTTCTATCAAATCTTCCTGGTCTTAATAAAGCCTTATCTAAAATTTCTGGTCTATTAGTAGCACCAAGAACAACTATTGCCTTTCTTGAGTCAAAACCATCCATTTGAGTTAATAATTGATTTAAAGTCTGCTCTCTTTCATCATTAGTTTGAAGTTGTGAGTCTCTGCTTTTTCCTATAGAATCAATTTCATCTATAAATATTATACAAGGAGCATTTTTTTCTGCTTCTTGAAATAAATCTCTTACCTTGGCAGCTCCCATACCAGCAAACATTTCTACAAAGTTTGAGCCTGAAATTGATAAAAATGGCACATTAGCTTCACCAGCTACTGCCTTTGCCAATAATGTTTTACCTGTTCCTGGAGGGCCAACTAATAAAGCCCCCTTAGGAAGCTTAGCACCAATCTCAGCATATTTTTCAGAATTATTTAAGTAATCTATTATTTCTTTTAATGACTCTTTTGCTTCATCTTGACCGGCTACATCATCAAATGTAATTTTAATATCCTTTTCTCTATATACCTTTGCATTACTTTTCCCAAACTTCATCATAGGTGACCCACCTATTCTGCCTCCCATTCTAGAAAGGAAAAATCTTAATATAAAGAAGCCTATTAAAGGTGTCACTATCCAGGTAAATATAAATTCTGCCATAAAGCTATTTTGAACTGCTTTTGCAGTAAATTCTACATCATTTTCAATTAACAGTTCTACTAAATTATCATCGCCTACATTACCTGTATATAATAATTTACCATTATTTCTTTCACTATCTTCTTTAGGAATAATCTCTATTTCACTAGAAGAAATAATAACTTTTTCAACTTGATGTGTTTTTACCATTTCTATAAAAGTACTATAAGTAATTTCTTCAGTTGTAATAAAGTTTTTTGTTGTGCTAAATATATATATGAATACAAATGCTGTTATTGCATACCAAAGTATATAATTCTTATTTTTATTATTTTTATTTTCTCCTGTGTTTTTATCTTGCATAGTTTCTTCCTCTCATTTTAAATTTATTTTATTTTTCCAAATTCACTGAAAGGATATACTTTTATTTGGGCTTTCCCCTGAATATCCTCACCATCTATATAAGGATTCTTCCAATATCGCGAATCTTTTGAAACCAGTCTATTATCTCCTAAAAAGAAATATTTTCCTTCAGGAACTTCATATTCTCCATTAAATTTATCTGGAGTACCTATATAATCTTCTTCTAATTTTTCTCCATTTACATAAACAACTCCATCTTCAATTTTAATTTTATCTCCTGGTAAGCCAATAAGCCTTTTTATTAAAGACTCTTGTAATTCATCAGAGTAAAATACTAAAATATCTCCTCTTTCTAATTTATCCAAATTATAAACCTTTGTAACAAAAAGCTGATCATTTACATTTAAAGTTGGTACCATTGATTCTGATGGTATTAATACCTTAAAAGTTAAGTATTTGTTTATAAGAAAAGCTATTACTATTGCTAATCCTATTGGAACTACCCATTCTGTAAAGAAGTTACATTTATTATTCTTTTCTTTTTTATTTGCTTTTATTTTCATTTTCTTTATAACTCCTTCATTATTATTTTCTTCTATTATAGACTATATACTACCATGTAATCGGAAAATAAATCACTTTTATCCCCTAATTTTCCTTACAACTTAGTATATCATATTTAATTATTAAATAAACAGCTTATAATAACAAAAAATGGGCAAATAGTCATATACTTACCCACTTTCTAATTTAAGCTATTTTATATTTCATTTAATAATAATTCTTCAAAACTTTGTCTTTTAACTACAACTTTTGCTTCCCCATCTCTCACAAATACAACTGCAGGTCTTAAATTTTTATTATATCCATTTGCCATTGAAAAGCCATAAGCACCAGTAGATGTTACTGCTAATATATCTCCACTTTCTGCCTTTTGAAGCTTTATATCCCTTATTAATACATCACCAGATTCACAACACTTTCCTACTACTGTTACTAAATCATCAAAAGGCTCATTTGCTTTATTAGCAATTATAGCTTCGTATTTTGCATTATATAATGCTGGTCTTATATTATCAGTCATTCCCCCATCTACAGCTATATACTTTCTAATATTAGGTATTTCTTTTATTGAACCTACCTTATATAAAGTAGTTCCCGCATTCGCAACTATAGATCTTCCTGGTTCAATAGTTAATATAGGCTTTTTTAGTAATAGTTCTTTACAAACTTTATTAACTCTGTCTAATATAGTTTGACAATAGTAACTGATGTCCTTTGGATTATCTCCCTCTGAATAATAAATTCCAAAGCCTCCTCCTAAATTTAGTTCTCCAATTTCATGCCCAGTTTCTTGCTTTATTTCTTTTATAAGCTTTAACATAATTTCAGCAGCATCAGCAAAAGGTTCATTGTCAAATATTTGAGAACCTATATGACAATGTAATCCTGCCAGTCTTAAGTTAGAAAGATCTAAACTGCTTTTTACTGCATCCATTATAATATTATCAACTGGCGCAAAACCAAATTTAGAATCTATTTGACCAGTTTTTATATAATCATGAGTATGAGCTTCTATACCTGGAGTTATTCTTAAATATATATTTTGAACTTTTCTATACTTCTCAGCAAACTCATTAATTTTTTTCATTTCCCATAAATTATCAACAATAAATCTTCCAACTCCAAGCTTAACTCCAAGTTCAATTTCTTCTTCTGTCTTATTGTTACCATGAAAATAAATTTTTTCCATATTAAAGCCTGCTTTATATGCTGTATAAAGTTCTCCAGCTGATACAACATCTAAACAAAGGCCTTCTCTATCTATAAGTCTGCACATTTCTAAAGTTAAAAAAGCTTTCCCAGCATAAGCTACTCTATTATTGTCTTCTCTAACTCTAAAAGCCTTATAATATTCCCTACATTTATCTATTATTAGCTTTTCATCCATAACATATAATGGTGTTCCAAAATTTTCAGCTAAATATCTAGCTTCTAACCCAGCAATTTTCAAATTATTTCCTTCTATTTCACTTGCCCCAAATAACTTCATAAAATAAAATCCCCCAATTATATATTTTTAAATCCCATATATCGCTTATTGCTCTTATTAATATTGTTCCCTATATTTATCCATTAAATCTCCCATTACATCTCCTGATGGAGGCGGAGTATAAGTTATTGCATTTGCCCCGGCTTCAATTGTTCTTTTTATAGTTTCTTCAGTTGGTCCTCCTGTTGCTATTATAGGAAAGGTTGGGTATTCTTCTCTTATCCTTCTTACTATATTAGGCGTATTTTTTCCTCCAGAAACATTTAAAATAGTTGCACCAGCCTGTATTCTTTCTTTTATATTTTCATTCTCTGAAATCACTGTAACTACTACAGGAATATCTATAGTTTCTCTTATCTTTCTAACTATATCATTTGATGTTGGTGCATTAACCACAACTCCCATAGCCCCTTTAAATTCAGCATCTAGAGCCAAATTAACAACCCTTTTTCCTTGAGTAATCCCGCCGCCTACACCACAAAAAATTGGCACATCAGCAGCTAATAAAAGTGCCTGAGTTATAAGAGGTTGAGGTGTAAAAGGATATACCGCTATAATGGCATCAGCATTTGTATTTCTTATTACTGCCACATCAGTTGTAAAAAGCAATGATTTTATTCTTTTACCAAATATCTTAATTCCACTACAATCTCTTATGCAAGAAGGCACTTCAATTACATGACTTCTTAAAATTCCCTTTATCTCTGGTACTATTTTTGGCTTTTTTGGCTCCATTCTTAACCCTCCTATTATACACATAAAATTAATCACATGATTTATCACTTATTAAATAAAATGACTAATTAACTATTTTTTCTATTTTTTTCATAGTTTTAATGTAATTATACTATAATATTAATAAAGACATCAATCTTTATAGGATTATATAATTTTATAAAAATAATTATCATTTATCAATAGTTTTCACACTTATTTAAGCTATATAAATTTAATTGACTTATATTCATTTTAAACAATTTTAATGAATAATATGTTACATAAAATTTAATAAAAAAAGAACATGCTAAAAAATAATATTTAGATCGGAGGATTATACTTAAAATTTATTTATTTTTTCTTTCTATTATCTTTCTTACAACTCTTAATCCAATTTCATCTTCTTTCATCTCATCTAAAGCGTTAGATAACTTACTCCATCCCATTCCTTCAACTTCATCAGATTTTTTTATTTCTCCAGAATAATAATCTGCCATAAAAGTTATCATTAATATTTCCTTATCTTTTACATAGTCAGATCCCAAATATATAATATTTTTTATTTCTATTCCAGCTTCCTCTCTGACTTCTCTTTCAACAGCTTCCTCTGCAGTTTCATTATTATCTACATAGCCAGTCAACAATACCTTAGAATTTTTATATATATAACTTTGCTTTAACAATAATATTTCGTCATCCTTTACTACTGCAACCATTATACATGGTTTGGGAGTATCAAAAAACATAACATCATCTTCAGGACAATAAGGAACTCCTCCTTCATCCCAGCTATATCTTTCTTCTAATTTTCTTCCACATAAGGGACAAAATCTATATTTCATACTACACCTCTTAAAAGAATTAACACTTATTCTTCAATAACTTATCTATGCTATAATATTACACTAATCGGTTCCTTAATTTCAATTCCATCCTTATAAACCTTACAATTATAAGCTAATATATCAACAAAATTTTCCTTAGCTAATTTTAAAGCTTCTGCAAACTTTTTATCAGTAATATCATTAGGAGAAAATACTTTTACATCTTCTAATTGAATTAAAAATAAAACTCCAGCACCATAGCCCTGATTTTTAGCTTCTATAAGTTCTAATATATGTTTTCTCCCTCTTTCTGTAGGAGCATCTGGAAATCTACAATGACCATTTTCTTCTAAAGTTACGCCCTTTACTTCTAAATAGTAAATTTCTTTTTCATCTTCTGTTGATAACTTAAAATCAAATCTGCTTTTTCCAAAAGTTTTTTCCTTATTAATTTTACAATATTTTTTTAAAGGACTTATCTTTCCAGTCATTAATGCTTCATTAACAACCTTATTGGGAATTTGAGAATCTATATTTATTAACATATCTCCCTTCATTGCTGCAATTAAATCATATTTAGTTTTTCTTGCAGGATTAAGTTCTTCCCTTAAAAAGACCTTTACTCCTTCCCTTAATATTTCTCTGCATCTTCCCGTATTAGGTACATGAACAACAATTTCTTCATTATTTAACTTTACTAGAGCGTTAAACCTATTAAGGCGATTTATAAATATTCCTTCATAGATATTCTTATCATATTTCATATACTTCTCCTTATCTTTTCATTTTTTAGACAGTTTGTCGAAATATATTTATCCACATTTTTCAATGCAAGACGACTTATCCACAGGATAAATTTAAAAAACCGCTGATTTTTTAATAGTTTTTAACTTTTAACAAGTACTTATCCACAAAATTTATCCACATTTTGTACAAACTGTTTATAACTTTTTTTATTATTAAATTTACTCTAAATTTTATATTTTACATTATACTACAGAATTCATTATTATTCTAAAGAAAACATTATATTGTTACAAACATTTATTCCTTTCATATATATTGTGTCAAGAGTTTTTTGGGACTTATCAACAAATTTTGGATGTTTGTCCACACTTTGTGGATAACTTTCCACAGTTTCAACAGTTATCTAATTCACAATTTACAAAAATAAAGCCTTATAAACTCTAAAAGAGTTTATAAGGCTTTATTTTTAATAATTTTCCATAAATACTTCAAAGTAAGATTGTGGATGTAAACATGCCGGACATGCTTTTGGAGCTTCTTCTCCTTCATAAATGTATCCACAATTTAAACATTTCCATAAAACAACTTCGTCTTTTTTAAATACTTTTCCTTCTTCTACATTTTTAAGAAGTTTGTTATATCTTCTTTCATGTCTATTTTCAACTTCTGCTATTCTTTCATAAGCTGCTGCTATTTCTGGGAAACCTTCTTCTCTTGCTATTCTAGCAAATTCAGGATAGTCATGTGCCCATTCTTCATGTTCTCCAGCTGCAGCTGCTTTTAAATTTTCTAAAGTATTATCAGCATAATATGCAACTGGATATGCTGCATTAATTTCTATTGGCTCCCCTTGGAAGTCATTTACTAAGAATTTATAAAATCTCTTAGCATGTTCCTTTTCTTGTTCAGCAGTTTCTAAAAATATATTAGCTATTTGTAAATATCCTTCTTTTTTTGCTACGCTTGCATAATAAGTATATCTTGTTCTAGCCTGAGATTCTCCTGCAAATGATTTCATTAGGTTTTCTGCTGTTTTAGTTCCTTTTAAACTTTTCATATAAACAAACACCCCTTAAATTTTATTATTTTTACCTACTAATTTAATTTTACAATATTTTCTACAATTAGCAAAGAGAATCTACATTAAATTTTCTATTAATCTTCTATATTTTTCTTTAAAACTGCTAAAACTAACATTCCTACCACAGAACCAGCTAAAAGAACTATAAAATATCCAAAAGGATTACTTATAACTGGAAGAACAAATATTCCTCCATGAGGAGCTCTAAGTGCACATCCAAAAACCATTGATAAAGCTCCTGATACTGCTGATCCTATTATACAAGCTGGTATTACCCTTAATGGATCTGCTGCTGCAAATGGTATTGCACCTTCTGTTATAAAAGATAGTCCCATAATATAATTTGTAAGACCTGATTGTCTTTCTTTTTCTGTAAATTTCTTCTTGAAGAATGTTGTACATAAAGCTATTGCTATAGGTGGAACCATTCCTCCTATCATTACTGCTGCCATAATTTCATATTGACCGCTAGCTAAAGATGCTGTTCCAAATACATAAGCTGCCTTATTTAAAGGACCACCCATATCAAAGGCCATCATTCCGCCTAAAACTGCACCAAGCAATATTTTACTTCCTTCTCCCATATTATTTAATGTATTGGAAATTCCTTCATTTATTGCAGATACTGGTGGATTTATTATAAATGTTATTATTACACCAATTGAAAGTATTCCTAATAAAGGATAGATTAGTACTGGTTTTAAACCTTCTAAACTATTAGGAAGATTTGCAAATAACTTCTTTATAGCTAGAACTAAATAACCAGCTATAAAACCAGCTAATAATGCACCTAAAAATCCTGAGCCTCCATTATTAGCCAACATACCACCAACAAAACCTACTGCCAAAGCTGGTCTATCTGCTATACTCATTGCAATATAGCCTGCTAATATAGGAAGCATAAATCCAAAAGCAGTTCCACCAACATTTTTAAAGAATGCAGCTAAAGGAGTATTAGAACCAAAATTTGCTGGGTCTATGCTATAATCATCAAATAAGAATGCTAAAGCTATTAATATTCCACCACCAATAACAAATGGAAGCATATGAGATACACCATTCATCAAATGCTTATATATTTGATGACCAATTCCTCCACTTTCTTCATTAGAATATCTTTCTATATTAGATCCCTTATGATTATACACTGGAACATCTCCTGATTTTGCTCTTTTTAATAACTCTTCTGCCTTGTGTATTCCAGTAGAAACCTTTGTTTGTATCACTTTTTTACCATCAAATCTTGCCATATCTACATTTTTATCAGCAGCAATAATAATACATTCTGCTTCTTCAATTTCCTTTTTAGTTAAAACATTCTTCGCTCCACCTGAACCATTAGTTTCTACCTTAATAGAAATTCCCATTTCCCTTGCTTTATTTTCTAAGCTTTCAGCAGCCATATAAGTATGAGCTATTCCAGTTGGGCAAGCTGTTACTGCTAAAATTTCATAAGATTTATTTTTCTTGGCTGTTTCAACACTTAATTTATCCTTTTCGAATTTATCTATTACATCTATAAATTCTGCTGGAGTTTTGGAATTTAATAATTTATTTTTAAATTCTGAGTTCATCAACATTTTAGATAATCTTGCTAAAAGTTCCAAATGAGCATCATTTTCTCCTTCTGGTGCTGCTATCATAAAAAATAGCTTTGCAGGCTCTGCATCTAAAGAATCATATTCTACTCCTTTATTGACTACCATGGCTGAAAGAGTAACCTTTTTAACTTCTGAACTCTTACCATGAGGAATGGCAATTCCTTCTCCAATACCAGTTGTACTTAATTTTTCTCTTTCTAATACAGCCTTTTTAAAAACTTCCTTATTTTTTATATTTCCTGATAAATCTAATAAATCAACTAACTTATTTATTGCTTCTTCTTTTGAATTTAAATTTGGATTTATTGCTATTGAATTTTTACTTAATAAATCTGAAATTTTCATTTTCTCTCCCCCTATATATCATTAATTTCCTTTAATAACCTCTCCACTTTTTCTTTAGTAGCTAAACCTTCTGAAAAAGCACTAGCACTTCCTGTTGCAACGCCCATTTTGAAAGCTTCTTTTAAATCCTTATTTTTTAAATATCCTGCTATAAAACCTGCCACCATAGAATCTCCTGCTCCAACTGAATTAACTACCCTTCCAAAAGGCGCTTTACAATTTATTACTTCACCATTTTCATTTATAAATATTGCACCATCTCCAGCCCTTGAAATTAAGACATTCCTTGCTCCAAGTTTCCTAAGTTCCTTACCATATTTAATAATATCCTCTTCATCTTTTATATCAGCATTAAATAATTCTGCTAATTCATTATGATTTGGTTTTATTAAAAAAGGCTTATATTTTAAAACATTTAACAATAATTCCCCTGTAGCATCAACAATGCATTTTATTTTTTTATCACTAATTCTATCTAATATAATTTCATAAATATTTTCTGGCAAGGTTTTAGGAATGCTGCCTGCTAAAACTAAAATATCATCTTTATCTAGTAAATCTAGTTTTTTATATAATTCTTCTAAATCTTCATCAGTTATATTAGGTCCTTGTCCATTTATTTCAGACTCAACCTCGGATTTAAGCTTTATATTTATTCTAGATAATCCTTTATCAAGCTTTATAAAATCAGTTATACACCCTGATTTCTTTACTCTTCTTTCTATTTCTTCTCCTGTAAATCCTGCTATAAATCCTAATGCTACACTACTTACCCCTAGGTTTTTCAGAACCATTGAGACATTAATCCCTTTTCCTCCTGCATATACTTCTTCATAGGAAGTTCTATTTACCTCTCCTAATTTAAAATCCTCAACCCTCACTATATAATCTAAAGCCGGATTGAAAGTTATAGTATATATCATTCTTTAAACCTCCAGTATTTTTGTCTTATCATGATATTTATCATTATCTAATTTTGTTGTTATTATTGTTGCTTCATCTATTTCTCCAAAAGTTACACAGCTTATTTCATCAAATTTGCTTTTATCTGCAAGTATATAAGGAGTTCTTGTTCTATTTAAGGCTTCTTCTTTAACTAAGGCTTCATTTATATCTGGAGTTGTATATCCTCTATAATCAGAAATTCCATTAGTTCCGAAAAAACCTTTAGTAAAATTATATCTTTTTAATGCTGTGATGGCTTCAACTCCTACAATGGCTTCTGTAGATTCCTTTACTTCACCTCCCAACATAAAAGTTTTAAAACCTTTTGAAATTAATTTTTTTCCTATCATTAAACCATTTGTAACATATACTGCATTTTTTTCTTTTAAAAAATCAGTCATTATACTAGTTGTTGTACCTGAATCTATATAAACAAAATCATCTGCTTCTACTAAAGCTGCTGCATATTCCCCTATTAAACGTTTATCTTCAATATTAAGCGTTTCTCTTATAGAAACATAATCATCCTTAGTATTAAATTCCTTTTCTAATAAAGTTGCTCCCCCATGAACTTTTTTTAACTTTCCTATTTTATTTAAATAATTTAAATCTCTTCTTATGGTTGATTCTGATGTTTCTAACATTTCAACAAGTTCATTGACATATACAACTGAATCCATTTTTAATTTTTCTAATATAAGTTTGTGTCTTTCTTCTGTTAGCATTAATATCACTCCCAACTATATAATACAACTTTTAGAAAAGGATTTCAAGCATTTTCATTCAAAAAAAATTACATTAATTCAAAATAATTCATATTCATTCATTTCAAAATAATAAAATAACCGTTTTATAAACAAAATTTAATATATAATGCTCATAAAACGGTCTCTTAAATATTATTATTTTACATATTCAAAGGAAACATTATTACTTTCTATTTCAAATAATTGTTCCTTATTTTTATAAAATGTAAACCTTGCCCTACAAGATAGATTTTCATATATTGTTCTAATCATTTCTCCACCATCTGGAGCTAATAATTTTTGCGGATAATTCTCTTCTATATCTATATTCAATTTATATTTTCCCTTTTTTATAGTTAAGCCCTTTTCATTATAATCTATTATCTTCACTCCATTGTAAGTGGCCATTCTATATTCCTTACCATTATAATATACTACAGCTATACAACCCTTAAATTCAAATCCTAAAAATGGTATGTCTGCTATTGAAACTACAATGCTGATCTTTTGATTTTTAAAACTATTAGCTTGAATCCACATATAAGACTTTGGAAAGGATCTTCCCCAATCTTTCTCAATATACCCAATTCCATTCTTTATTATAATATCTCTATAATTTATACTTAGCTTTCCGTTTACTTTATGATAAAGACTTATTATCCCATGATTACATTCCATAAAAGGGAAAATAGAAAAAGGTCCCATTATATCATATTTAATAGGCGTAATACCACTGTAATTTAAAGCTCCCTTAACTATAATTTCACTACTTAATATATTTAAAATAATTCCCCTTTTAGAAAATATGTTATCTTTTATCTTAATATTTGACTTATCATCACTTATTTGAAAATCCTTATAATCATAAGTTATATAATAGGAAGCTTTATCTGTTATAATTTGAATAAAGGCATATTTAAATCCATTTTTATCTATATTAATTCCTGGAATAAAAGCAATATTAAAATCATTGAACTGATGTTTAAAATACCATCCTTCAAAAAATTTCTTCTTTTTATAACTGATATTTTTACTCATCATATTTTAATTCCTTTATTGCTGGAGAATTCAAAAAATTTCCTTTATAATCAAATCTTGATCCATGACATGGACATTCCCAAGCCAAATCATCTGGATTCCACTTTAGTTCACAACCTAAATGTGGGCATTTTGTAGAAACAGTAAACACTTCTCCTTTATCATTTTTATATGCTCCTATCTTTTCACCTTCGTGAGTTATTATTCCTCCATGACCAAGCTTTACATCTTCTAAGACTGATGTTGGCAGACTTATCTTTTGAGCTATAAAATTATAAACAGTTGTTCCAAAATTCTTACTAAGATTTTTTATGGATGCTGTTAAATCAAACCTGCTTGGAGAAAATACTTTATTAAAATCATTTTCTTTTCCTATTATTTTATCTGATATTATTATTGCAGCAACCATAGCAGAAGTCATTCCCCATTTATTATATCCAGTTGCTACATAAACCTTTGGCATTTCATCAGAATATACTCCTATAAAGGGAATATAATCTGAAGTCATGCAATCCTGGGCTGACCAATTATATTCTTCTATAGAGACAGGATATAATTCTTTTGCATATTCCCTAAGCTGATTATACCTTCCTCCCTCTTCATTAGCTCCTGTTCTAACAGAAGCTCCTGTCAATATTAATAAGTCTTTATAATTTCTAAAGGAATATCCCTCTTCCTTTTCATCTCTATATATACCTTTTAATTTTTGGGCATTTTTTAATGCTATTACATAATCCCTCTCTTGATGCATTCTTAAAAAATAATATCCTGAACTATCTATTATTGGATATTGAGTTGCGACCACTATATGTTCTGCCTTAATTTCCCCCCTATTTGTTATGACCAAACCATTTTTTATATCTTCAGCCTTAGTATCTTCATATATTTTTAAATCCTTTGCTATAGTATTTAAAAACTTAATAGGATTGAATTGTCCCTGATCTTTAAACTTCACTGCCTTTGCTATTTTAAATGGAAGTTCAATTTCATCTACTAGTTCAGCCTCTATTCCTATTTTCCTTGCAGCCTCATATTCTTTTATTATTTTTTGAGGATTATCTAGACTGTAAATATAAGCATCTATATTTTCAAAATCACAATCTATTTTATTTTCTTCTATTATTTCTCTATAAGTTTCTAAAGCTAATTTATTAGCTTCTGCATATCTTTTTGCATTTTCTTCTCCAAATTCTTTAATTAACTTATCATATATTAAATTATGTTGTATAGTTACTTTTGCTGTAGTATTCCTAGTGTTTCCATTTAATATACTTCCTCTATCTATTACAACAACTTCTACTCCTTTTTTTTGTAACATATAAGCTGTAAGTAATCCTGTGATTCCTGCTCCAACTACTACTGCCTCAGTAGATATGTTTTGCTTTAAAGAGTCTCTTTTTTCTATATTATAATTTTCTACCCAAACTGATTTCATATAATTCACCTCTTTGCTTATTATTCCATAAACTTTAATATTTAAACAAAAATTTTAAACAAAAATATTTATAAAAAAATCCACAGTTAAAGTTTAATCTTTAACTGTGGACTGAAATTTTCTATTTAATCTATATTAAATTTTATATCCTTCAATCATAGATTCTAGAGCATCAGCATACTCCTTTAATGTTTGAGCTTGTACTGTCATTTCCTGTAATCCTGCTGATTGTTGTTCTGAAGCAGCACTTACTTCTTCAGTTATTGCTGCTGTTTCTTGAGATACAGCTACTACACTGCCAATTTTATTAACTACATTATCCTTACTTACTGTAATCTTATTTAAAGATTCACTTACATTATTGATATTTTCTTCTAATTCTTTAATTTTTGTATCTATAATATTAAATTTTTCATTTGTTATATCTAAACTTTCGCCTGTTTCATTGTTTAATTTTTGAGTTTCTACAGTTTGTTGATATAACTCTTTTATACTATTTTTTATCTCTACTATAACATTATTTATTTCATTAGCTGATTTTGAAGACTCTTCTGCTAATTTTCTTACTTCTTCTGCTACAACAGCAAAGCCCTTCCCAACTTCACCTGCCCTAGCAGCTTCTATACTAGCATTTAAGGCTAAAAGATTAGTTTGATCTGCTATATCCTGTATAGTATCTACTATCATTCCTATTTCTTCTGACTTAGTTGATAAAATATCTACTTTTTCAGCCATCTTTATACTAGCTTCTTTGTTCTTTTCATATGTATTGGTTAAATTATTTATTGCTTCTGTTCCATCATTAGTTGAGGTTTTTACTTCTCTTGAAGTTGATAACATTTCTTCTGCCCTAACTATTGTAGCATTTATTTCCTGTTCTAAAATAGCAATTTCATTTGAACCTTCATCTAATTGAGCTGCCTGATCTGTTGCTCCAACTGCAATCTGTTGAACGGATTTTGCAACCTCTTCTCCTACCCTGCTAGATTCCTTTATTATTTCAAATAAAGAATCACTTCCTTCATTTACATTATCAGATGCTTCTTTTAAGCCCCTTAATAAAAGTGATATATTATCTATTAATACATTTAGGTTATCAATCATTGAATTTATTTCTTTGCTATATTTCTTATTTTCTTTAATTTTCTCTGTAAAATCACCATCCTTAATCTTATTCAAAACTTTTTCTACTTCTGAAATTGGAGTGGAGATTTTATTTGTAATTTTTTCTGAAATAATTAGGATAATAAATATAACAGCTAATGATATTATTATACGAGTAGTATCAAATCTATAAGCAGTATTAAATACTGCAAAATTTATGGCATCTACAGTAATCATTGGAATAATAGACATTCCAATAAAAAATATCCTCAATTGTTTTTTAAGAGTTGAATAGGATTTCTTTTGTTTATTATCATTCATTTATCTTAACCCCCTTATTATTTACAAAGCTCTTATGCTAATATTATATTATAAATCTTATAATATAGATAGTTTTAGTTTCAAAATATTATTCAAATTTCTACATATAGTTTCTATATATTCTTAAATTCTAATAAAAAACTTTTCCTTATTCATTTCAAATCTTATAAAGAATCCAATTACAATTTTCTACATCATATTTTATTTCCATTATTCTTTCTAAATTATCTATTATAGAAATACAAGTAAAAACAAGCATTTTATTTCCGCAAAATCTTTCCTGACTTTTTTTCACTATTTTATTTATCTTTATTACTTTATATTCGTTATCTTCCTCTATTCTAAATTTTAACGGCTCAATTTTCCCACTTTTTTTAAAATAAGCTATCATTTCTATCTCCTTAGCAACTACCTTCATATAATGCACTCCCTCTATAATCTTTAATTTTCTTTAATATACTCAATCATTCTTAGATTTTCATAATTGACATAATAAAGTACATGGATATAACTTATATTTATAAGAAATATTGGAATCACAGGGT